>JAZTZA010000041.1:0-3432 GCA_045637185.1 Acutalibacteraceae bacterium | reverse complement strand
AAACGACACCTCCTATATAATGTGATACTCTAAACATAATAAAACATTTTTCGACAAAAAGGCGTGAAGAGACTTCACGACTAAGCATTATATATTATTTTATTAATTTTAATATTATGATTGATAAATTTATCCAAATGTGTTATTATAATTGTTCAAGGGGTGATTAGGATGGCCGACGTTGTAATCGAGATAAAAAGCACTATTTCGTCCGATTCTACCGACACGGTCGTTGTAAATACCCTTGGTCAGATGACGTGTGAGAACGGTGTTTATTGCCTGAGTTATGATGAGACCGATCAGGATGGCGACGTTACTGACACGTTGATAAGCATTGAACCCGATACCGTTACGATTCAGCGAAAGGGCAGTATGAGTTCCTGCCTTACCGTCCGAGAGGGCGAAAGATATACATCGCAGTATGAGGCGGCTTACGGCTCATTCAGCGTTGGAATTACGGGCAAGCGAGTTCGCTCGTTCCTTGATGAAAATGGCGGTCGAGTACTGCTTGAGTATGAAGTTGATACAAACGGCTCGTTTTTGAGTAATAATATAATCGAAATAAATGTCAGGAGGAATCACTGATGTCCAAAATAGTAGACGTTGCACTGTCTGATATCAGAAATGCTGTGCTTGAAGCGGCAGGCAAGGCGGTTGCCGACGGAAAATTTCCGCAGGAGGAACTGCCTGTATTTACCATTGAGGTGCCCGCCGACCGAACCCACGGCGATTATGCGGTAAACGCCGCTATGGTATGGGCGCGTGCCCTGCATAACGCGCCTAGAAAGATTGCCGAGACCCTTGGTGAATATTTTGATTTTTCGGGTACTTATATCGACCGATTCGAGATCGCAGGCCCCGGATTTATCAATATCTTCCTCTCTGCAAGATATTATTCCGATATCCTGAAGGATGTTGAAGCTCAAGGCGAAAATTACGGCCGATCTACCTATGGCGGTGGCAAGAAGGTGCTCGTTGAGTTCGTTTCGGCCAATCCCACCGGACCTATGCACATCGGTAACGCCCGTGGCGGCGCACTTGGAGACTGTCTTGCATCGGTGCTTGATTATGCCGGTTATGAGGTTGCGCGCGAGTTCTATGTCAATGACAGCGGAAACCAGATCGAGAAGTTCAAAACTTCGCTTGAAGTGAGATATCTTCAGCAGTTGGGTCAGCAGATCGAGATGCCCGAGGATGCATATTTCGGTGACGATATCGTTGCTCACGCCAAGAATTTCATCGAGAAGTACGGCGACTCTTATGCCAATGTTGAGTCCGAAGAACGTCGTCAGGCCCTCTGCGACTTCGCTCTGCCTGTAAATATTGAAAAGCTGCATACCGACCTTGCCAAATATCGCATTAACTACGACCGTTGGTTTAAGGAATCGGAGCTTCACAACGACGGCTCGGTCGAGCGTATAATCGAAAAGCTGATCGAAAGCGGCCATACCTATGAGCTTGAGGGTGCGCTGTGGTTCAGGTCAACCGATTTCGGTGAGGACAAGGACCGCGTGCTTGTCCGTGCCAATGGTGTGCCGACCTATTTTGTCCCCGATATCGCATATCACTACAACAAGCTCGAGGAGCGCAAATTTGACATCGCCATCGACATTTTAGGTGCTGATCATCACGGATATGTTCCTCGTATGAAGGCGGCTTTGCAGGCCCTTGGAGTCGATCCCGAGCGCCTTAACGTCGTAATTATGCAGATGGTTCGTCTTATCAAGAACGGCGAGACCTATAAGCTGTCCAAGCGTTCGGGCAAGGCGGTTACCTTGGAGACTCTGCTTGACGAGGTTCCCATTGATGCGGCTCGACTCTTCTTCAACCTGCGCGAGCCTAACAGCCACCTTGAGTTTGACCTCGATCTTGCGGTTGAGCAGTCCTCTCAGAACCCTGTTTACTATGTCCAGTATGCCCACGCGCGTATCTGCAGTATCATCAAGAATCTTGCCGCAGAGTCGGTCGAGTTCCGCTCTGTAAGCGCCGATGACCTTGATTGCCTGACCGAGCCTGCCGAAAGGGATATCATCCGTCAGCTTTCTTCTCTCGAGGATGAGATCGTTTCGGCCGCCAAGCAGTATGATCCGTCAAAGATAACCCGCTTTGTCATCGAGCTTGCAACCCAGTTCCACCGCTATTACAATTCCTGCCGTGTTAAGTGTGATGATGAAAAGCTGATGTATGCGAGACTGTTCCTTTGCGTACAGGTTCGCAGCGTCATCAGAAACGTCCTGCGTATGCTTAACATCGATGCGCCCGACGTAATGTAAGTTAAAAAGGGAGATAACAGATGGTAATAATGTCGGTTGATCTCGGTCTTGTTCGAACAGGGGTGGCCGTCAGCGATGCAGGCGAGGTGTATGCCTTTCCGCGCACCGTCATTCAGGAGAGAAGGACCGACCGATTGGTAGAGAAGATTTCGGCTCTTGCCGCTGAGTATCAGGCAGGGCTGATAGTGGTCGGCTATCCTAAGAATATGAATGGCTCGGTTGGAGAGCGTGCCGAGACCTGCGCCGCTATTTCCGAGATGATTAAAGAGGCAAGTGGCCTTGAAACTGTCCTTTGGGACGAGCGTTGCACTACTATTTCGGCATATACCACCCTTAACTCGAACAACGTCAGAGGGGCAAAGAGAAAGGCTGCGGTTGACGCCGAGGCCGCCTGTATCATACTACAGGATTACCTTGATTTCCGCAAAAACACGGGTAAACTGTAATTGACTTGACTTTGGTTTGGCAGTATGTTAAAATTAGTCGGTCGGTAATATCCGACTCATCCGAATTTGGAGGTATACCTATGGCTAACGATAAGGAATTCCTCACCTATAAAGGCCGTCCGCTTGTACGCAAGGGGAACGAAATTTATTATGGTGATATGTCTGAGAAGTTTGTTATCCTGCTTCAGATTATGACAACGAAGAAAGAGGGCGACCTTGAGATCGCCGATAAGGTCTTGGTTCAGCTTCTGAATACCGACAGCGACCTCAGACCCCGCGAGCGCATTGTTAAGAAGAGCGAGAAGTTCGGCCTTTACAATGCGATGGATATCGGTACTATCTGGCTTGAAAGGGCTCTCAGCAACAAGTAATATCGTTTTATAAAGTTTAATATGCTGTCTTCAGGGCGGAGTGAAAGTCTCCACCGGTGGTAAAGTCCACGAGCGTATGCTGAACGGGTGTAATTCCCGTACCGACGGTTATAGTCCGGATGAAAGAAGATGCGCAGTATTTTTGCGTACCTGTGTCCTGTGGATCACCACGGGACATTTTGCTTTTTTAGACAGCACAAATATATTAAGGAGTGTTTATTTATGAAAGCAAATGTACGAAAGATTACGGTAACGGCCTTGATGTCGGCGGCAGCGGCGGTGCTGATGTTTTTGAGCTTCAGCGTCCCGTTTATGCCCTCATTTATTAAATTTGACCTGTCT
>JAZTZA010000040.1:0-1133 GCA_045637185.1 Acutalibacteraceae bacterium | reverse complement strand
GCGCTGTTTGAGTTCGGCCTTGACCTCGTCGAAGGTTTCGGTCAGTTCCTTTTCAGGCGCCTTGGTGCAAAGGCTGACAACCACTGCGACCAGCAGTCCGAAGAGGAAGGCGGGCAACAGCTCGTAAATGTCGAGCACCGAGCCCTTGAAGACGCTACGGATGACGAACTTCCAGAAGAAGACCATCGCGCCGCCCGCAAGCATACCTGCGATAGCGCCCTGCTTGTTGGCGCGCTTCCAGAAGAGACCGAGCAGAATGATGGGTCCAAATGCACCGCCGAAGCCTGCCCACGCAAATGAAACGATGCCAAAGACCGAGCTGTTGGGGTCGCGCGCAAGGAAGATGGCGATCACCGAAATAACGATAACGCTGACGCGCGCAATAATGACGGTCGCCTTCTCCGACAGCTTGACCTTGAAGGTGTTGACGAGGATATCCTGCGTTACGCTCGACGATGCAGCAATGAGCTGAGAATCGGCAGTGGACATAGTCGAAGCGAGGATGCCCGAGATGAAGATTCCCGCGACAAAGGCAGGCAGGTAGCCCATACGGCTGATGTAGGACGAAATGTCAACGATGATGGTCTCGGCGGCCGACGCGCTGTCATAGGGGCCGACGATGCCCGATTTCATAAGACTGAGTCCGACAACGCCGATGAGAACGGCGATACCCATCGATATTACCACCCAGACGCTTGCGATACGGCGAGAGGTCTTGAGCTTTTCGGGGTTCTCGATGGCCATAAAGCGAAGCAGGATATGGGGCATACCGAAGTAGCCGAGTCCCCACGCGAGAGTGGAAACGATGGTGATAAGCCCGAAGGTGCCTGTGGTGGAAGAAGCAACATCAAAGCCTTTGAAGAGGTCGAGGTAGCCGTCCATCGAAGCAACATTTGCAAACACATTTTCAAATCCGCCGACAAAGCCCTCTCCCAAGGTGAGCACGACAAACAGGGCGATGGTCATAACGATGCTCTGAATGAGGTCGGTGGTGGAGGCGGCAAGAAATCCGCCGAGGGTGCAGTATCCGACGATAACGATGGCACTCAGCACCATCGCGAGAGTGTAATCCATACCGAACATATTGGCAAAGAGCTTGCCACAGGCAGAGAATCCCGACGCAGTATAGGGGA
>JAZTZA010000039.1:0-2011 GCA_045637185.1 Acutalibacteraceae bacterium | reverse complement strand
TGGGGGATTTCCACATCTCCTTGAGGTTGTACTCGGGCATTCTTGCGGCGTTGGGGGTGATGGTTGCACACTTAACGGCAACGCCGTACTTTTTGGTCGCCTCTGCGGAATCAAAGGTAACCTGATCGTTGGTCTCGTTGCGGTGAACAAGTCCAAGGTCGTAGTACTCGGTGTTGAGTTCGATGTAGGGAGTAAGCAGGATATCCTTAATCATCTGCCAGATGACACGGGTCATCTCGTCTCCGTCCATTTCGACCAACGGAGTTTTCATAATAATTTTATCAGACATTGTAGCCGCCCCCTTATTTGCTTAAATTCTCTTTGGTGTAGCTGAGCAATCCGCCCGAGATAACGATGTCCTTTGCGCGCTCGCTAAGCTCGCATTTGCAAACGACCTCGCTACCCTTGGTCTTATTAACAGCGACAATGTCCTTGCCGTTGCGGATAGCATCAATTACATTCTCAATGACGATCTCGTCGCCCTGCTCAATGACGTCGTAATCGGCCTCGTTGGCAAAGGTAAGAGGCAGAATGCCTGCATTGATAAGATTTGAGCGGTGAATTCGGGCAAAGGATTTTACCAGCACCGCCTTGATTCCGAGATAGAGCGGAGCAAGCGCTGCGTGCTCACGGGATGAGCCCTGTCCGTAGTTGGCGCCGCCGACGATTACGCTGCTGCCGAGGGCTTTTGCACGCTCAGGGAATTCGCTGTCGCAGACGGTGAAGCAGTACTGCGAGATCGCAGGAATGTTGGAGCGCAGGGGCAGTATCTTGGCACCTGCAGGCATAATGTGGTCGGTGGTGATGTTGTCGCCGACCTTGAGAGAGCAGGCACATTCGATCTTGTCAGCCAAGGGCGAGGTGGTGGGGAAGGGTTTGATGTTGGGTCCGCGAAGGATCTCAACGCTGTCCATTTCCTCTTCCTTGCAAGGCTCGACAATCATATTATCGTTGATGGTGAACTCATCGGGGAGAACGAACTCAGGCATATCGCCGAGCTCTCTCGGGTCGATGAGGTAGCCTGCAATCGCGGAAGCGGCGGCAACCTCGGGTGAGACAAGGTAGATCTGTCCGTCCTTGGTGCCTGAGCGACCCTCAAAGTTGCGGTTGAAGGTGCGCAGGGAAATGCCCTTGGAGTTGGGTGACTGACCCATACCGATGCAGGGGCCGCAGGCACTCTCAAGAATACGTGCGCCGGCATCGATCATATCGGAAAGGCAACCGTTCTCGGCAATCATATTAAGCACCTGCTTGGAGCCGGGTGCAATCGAAAGGGAAACATCGGGATGTACCGTTTTGCCCTTAAGGATATACGCTACTTTCATCATATCAAGCAGAGAGCTGTTGGTGCAGGAGCCGATGCAGACCTGATCGATCTTCATACTGCCAAGCTCGGAAACCGCCTTGACATTGTCGGGAGAATGGGGGCAGGCGACCATAGGCTCGAGTGTCGACAGGTCGATGGTGATGACCTCGTCGTACTGAGCATCATCATCAGCCTTAAGCTCTACCCAAATATCGTCACGCTTCTGTGCCTTCAGGAATTCCTTTGTGATCTCATCAGAGGGGAAGATAGAGGTGGTGGCACCAAGCTCGGCACCCATATTGGTGATGGTGGCACGCTCGGGCACCGAGAGGGTCTTGACACCTTCGCCGGTGTACTCGATGACCTTGCCGACTCCGCCCTTAACGCTCACACGGCGAAGCACCTCAAGGATAATGTCCTTCGCGGCAACCCAAGGACTGAGCTTGCCGGTAAGGATGACATTTACCACCTTCGGATAGGTTATGTAGTATGCGCCGCCGCCCATAGCAACAGCGACGTCAAGTCCGCCTGCACCGATGGCGATCATACCGATGCCGCCGCCTGTGGGGGTGTGGCTGTCGGAACCGATGAGGGTCTTGCCGGGTTTGCCGAACCGCTCCAGATGGGCCTGGTGGCAGAGGCCGATGCCGGGACGGGAGGAATACACACCGTGAAGTCGGGTCGTAGGCATGTCGGTCTGTGGGC
>JAZTZA010000038.1:0-2886 GCA_045637185.1 Acutalibacteraceae bacterium | reverse complement strand
ATTTGAACTGGGGAATAAAGGTTTTGCAGACCTTTGCCTTACCACTTGGCCATGGCACCGTTTATGTGACTTTCATAGTATATGCTAACTTTTGCTTTTTGTCAACCCAAAAATTCAAAGAAATCATAAAATTTTCTATTGAAGCAAACCTCGTCTTGTGGTAAAATCAAAAGATAGAAACCCAGAGAGGTGTTGTTTTATGGGCTTAAAGTTTACCAAGATGCACGGCATAGGTAACGACTACATTTATTTTAACGGATTTGACACTGTCATCGACGACCCCGAGGCGCTTGCAAAACGTATCAGCGACCGCCGTTTCGGTGTCGGCGGAGACGGTATTGTGCTGATCCTTCCGTCCGAGGTTGCGGACTTTCGTATGCGGATGTTCAACCTTGACGGAAGCGAGGGCAAGATGTGCGGCAACGCTACCCGTTGCATCGGTAAATATGTATATGAGCGCGGACTCACCGATAAGACCGAGGTAACCCTTGAGACCCTCAGCGGAATCAAGACCCTGAGCCTTGCCGTAGTTGACGGCATAGTCGAGTCTATTACTGTTGATATGGGTAAGGCTATCCTGAAAGCCGCCGACATTCCCGTTATTGCCAAGACCGATACTGTTATCGGCGAAGTGATGAAGGTCGCAGGAGGGGAGAGCGTTATCACCTGCGTTTCGATGGGAAATCCTCATTGTGTCGTTTTTGGCGACGGCATCGATGATATGGACCTTGAGACCATCGGCCCGCGTTTTGAGAACGACCCGATATTCCCTGAGCGTGTCAATACCGAATTTGTTGAGTGCATTGATTCTCACACATTAAAAATGCGCGTGTGGGAAAGAGGCAGCGGTGAGACCTGGGCCTGCGGCACGGGTGCCTGCGCCGTTTGTGTAGCGGCGGTCGAGAACGGCTTTGCACCGCGCGATGAGGATGTAACGGTCAAGCTTCGCGGCGGCGATCTGGTAATTCGCTACTGCCTTGACTCGAGTGTTAAGATGACCGGTCCCGCCACCTTTGTTTATGACGGCGAACTGATTTAAGGAGGATAAAGTATGCTTAAGATCAATTCTAACTATTTGAATATCGGTGAATCGTACCTTTTTTCCACCATCGCCAAGAAGGTCAACGATTATGTTTCTGCCCATCCCGATAACAAGATCATCCGTATGGGAATAGGCGACGTGACCCGTCCGCTCTGTGACGAGGTCATCAAGGGCTTGCATAAGGGCGTTGACGATATGGCGGATGCCGCTACCTTCCGCGGATACGGACCCGAGCAGGGCTATGCCTTCCTGCAGGAGAGTATCAAGGGCTATTACGCAAATCGCGGAGTCGACCTTGACATCTCTGAGATCTTCATCAGCGACGGCGCAAAGAGCGACATCGGCAACATTCTCGATATCTTTTCGGTCGACAACACCGTTATGGTGCCAGACCCCGTCTATCCCGTTTACGTTGATACCAACATTATGGCAGGCAGAGAGATAGTATACATCAACGCCAATGAGGAAAACGGTTTTTTGCCCTTGCCCGATTCGTCTATGCACGCCGATATCATTTATATATGCTCACCCAACAACCCGACAGGTGCGGTCTATAACCGCGAGCAGCTGAAGGTGTGGGTCGATTTTGCAATCGACAACGGCGCTGTGATCCTGTTTGATGCCGCATACGAGTCCTTTATCAAGGATGAGAGCCTGCCCCGCAGTATCTTTGAGATCGAGGGAGCGAGAAAATGCGCCATCGAGCTTTGCTCACTTTCAAAAACGGCAGGCTTTACGGGTACACGCTGCGGTTACACCATCGTTCCGCACGACCTTGTTTTTGACGGTGTCGAGCTTAACCGCCTCTGGCTTCGCAGGCAGACCACCAAGTTTAACGGCGTGCCCTACCTTATCCAGTGCGGTGCCGCTCAGGTCTTTGCCCCCGAAGGTCAGAAGCAGATTGCGGCAACCTTGGATTACTACCGCAGAAATGCCGCGGCGATGACCGAGGCGTTCGACGATATGGGCGTCTGGTATACCGGCGGGAAATGCTCGCCGTACGTATGGCTTAAATGTCCCAACGGAATGAAGTCGTGGGACTTCTTTGACCTGCTTCTTAATCAGGCTGAGGTAGTCGGTACCCCCGGTGCAGGCTTCGGCCGCAACGGCGAGGGCTTCTTCCGTCTGACCGCCTTTGGCAATTATGAGAACACCGTCGAGGCTATGAGACGTATCCGTTCACTTAATATATAACAGGGGTTGAAAACTGTTGACGTTGAATAAAATTTACGAAGAAAATGCGGTCGAGATACTTGCCGTCCCCGATGGTGTCCTCATTGTTTCACAAGAGGAGAACTTCGAGGATCAGGCGGTCGTAACCTTCAAATATTACTCCTTCCGTTCCAAAAGACTTATGTCGGTGACGAGGGATGTGTATTTGCGCGCAAAATTCGGCGATTCATATCAGGAGATTTCCGCTCAGCTTCCCGACTACATCAATTATAATGTAGCACAGTTGCCCGATGGAGAGCTTCTGTGCGTTTATCCGACGGGTGAGAGCTATATGTTCTCGGTCGGCGGCAAGCTGGAGTGGAAAGGTGAACTGAAGTATAAGGGCTTCGGTCCCTCGGGTGTTGCCTGCGTGGGTAAATCGATCTGGCTTTCCTTTGCCGAAGGGGATACCATCCTCAGATATAATCCCCGTACAATGCGCGAGGAACTGCGTATCGGCAGCCATTCGGACGATGCGTTCTCGCGCCCCTGCGGACTGTTTTGTAGTGATATGGGTCTTATTGTGTGCAATACCGAGAGCCGTTGTGTTGAATTGGTCGACACCGATAACTATACCGTCGAGCGTATTTATAATTTTAACGAATCGGTATACCGCTATATTCGCTCGGGTG
>JAZTZA010000037.1:0-6020 GCA_045637185.1 Acutalibacteraceae bacterium | reverse complement strand
GAACCTGCGAAGCGAACTCAAGCGCATCGTTCCACTCACGACAGCCCTTCTGCCTACAGCCAACGGTAATGACGTTGCGTAGGAAGGGGAGCCGCCTCGCGTGGGGGGGGTTGCCCGATGTGGTGTTCTCAAGCTCGGGACAAAGCTCGGCAATAATATCGCCGTACTTGGTGTCCTTTGCACCCTCGGTCATAATGAGGGTGTGGGTGTCCGACTGCCTGAAGAGATACTCCGCCTCGTGAATTTTGTATGAGGTGTTGACGGTGACCAGCACCGCGCCGATCTTTACCGTTGCCCAGAAGGCGATGTACCACTGAGGCACGTTAGATGCCCAAACGGCAACGTGGGAGCCCGCCTTAACGCCCAGCGCGATAAGGGTGCGCGCAAAGGTGTCGACGTCGTCGCGGAATTCACTGTAGGTTCGGGTGTAGTCGAGGGTGGTGTACTTGAAGGCGTACTGGTCGGGGAAATCCTCGACCATTCTGTCAAGCACATCCGAAAAAGTCGCGTCTATCAGCAGGTCCTTTTTCCATACGAACTTGCCTGTGCGAGTCTTATTGTAGTAATGGGTCTTTTCCTTTTTGGAGGTGTCGCTGAACTGCTTGATGAAGCTGACGAACTGGGAGAAAATGATCTCCATATCATCGAGCTCCTCACACCAGATGGGGTCCCATACCAGCGAGATAAATCCGTCGAAGTTTACCGAGCGAAGAGCCAGCATCATCTCGGAGATAGGCAGTTCACCCTCTCCCAAAAGGCAAAACTCGATGCCCTCATCGGTGCATTTTGCATCATTGAGATGAACGTGGCGAACGTATGCGCCGAGATTTTTTATAACCTCGTCGGGCTTTTCGCCGCAGGTGAAATAGGCGGCCGACATATTCCACAGTGCCGCAAGATTGTCGCAGGCAAAGTTGTCGAGCAGCTCGCGCAGAGCGGCAGAATTTGCAAAGATGCCCACCGTCTCGATTATCAGGGTGACCCCTGCTTCCTCGGCAACGGGCAGAACGCGCGCAACCGTGTCGGCACTCTCGTTGCCCTCGATGGCCTTGAGTCGAACGTAAGGGATCTTCAGCGATTTCGCAATGTTAATGCAGGTGATAATCTCGTCGACTGCGGCATCGGTGTTCTGTCCGATGTCGCAGATGGTGTCGATGCAGGTCAGCTTGAGCTTCTTTTCAAAAAGGCGCCTTGAAGTAGCGGCGGCCGCATAGTCGTGAAAGGCGCCGTCCTTATCGGTAAAAAGGCGGTTATGAATGTTGTGCAGTTCAATGCCCTGAAAACCAAACTCCTGCGCTACGTCGCAGAAATCCTCAAAACTGCTGTCGTGCCAGCCTTTAGTTGAGAATGATAACTTCACGCCTGTGCCTCCTCGTAAACGATCTTGTTGACCGCGCTGATGTATGCGCGGATGCTTGCGTTGATGATGTCGGTGGAAATGCCGTTGCCCGAATAGACCTTGCCCTCGTTGCGCAGTTTAACGATAGCAGAGCCCATAGCCCCCTGACCTTCGGTGACCGACTGGATCTGGAAATCGTCAAGCTCGTAGTGGCGGCCGATGATCTGCTCAAGCGCCTTGAATGCGGCGTCGATGGGGCCGTCGCCGGTGCTGATTCCGTTGAGGGTGGCACCCTCCTTGGTCATAGATATCTGCGCGCTTGAGGAAAGAACGTTTCCGCTGTTGATAACATAGTTTTCGAGCTTGTAGGTAGCAGGCACCTGCAGGGCAACGCTTGCAACGATGGCGTCAAGCTCCTTCGCACCAATGGCCTTTTTGGCCGCAACGCGCAGGAATTCCTCGTATACTTTTGTCTGGTCATCGGCCGACAGGTCGTATCCGAGTATCGCAACGGCGTTGATGACCGATGTTTTGTCGTCTGCGGCATCAAGTCGGATGCCGTTATCCTCGGCACCCGATGCAACAGCCGAACTATCGGCTCCTGATGCGTGGGTGATGCGGTTGATCTGCTTAATAATGCGGTGAAGCTCGGTGTATTTAATATTGGTAGAAAGACCGTAGGAAACGCCGCAATTTTTGATCATAGTAGCAAAACTCTCAAGGTCAACCGAGTCACCGCCTGTCTTTACACAGGCGGAGCCCTTCTTTACGGCGAGAATTGCCTGCGCCGATGCAAAGGAGTTGCGGTCATCGCAACCTACACCGACAGGCAGAGAGGTCATTTCCATAACCGATGCGGCAAACTCCGCAAAGTCGTCGGGGAGCATCTCTGCGGCAGAATCACAGACCGAGATTCTGTCAGCGCCTGCCTGCTCAGCCGCCTTTACAGCAGAGCAAAGGAAGTCCTTTTCGGCACGGGTTGCGTCAAGGAAGCAACATTCAACCTCAACACCGCCTTTTTTGGCCATTTCAACCGATGCGGCTATCCAATCGAGCATTTTAGCGGGCTTTTTATGGCAGGTGTACTCCATTCCGACAGGGGAGATGGGCAACTCAATTCTTATGAGCGGCTTGGTGGCATTGCTGAGTGCCGCAAGGGCATTTTCAACGCTCTGCACATCACTTCCCGCGGCAACCGAAAGGGTACTGCCCTTGACAAAGGCAGACACGGTGCGCACAAGCAGAGTATCGGTCTTGACATTCGATATCTCAGGTAGCTCAATGATGTCGACATTCAGCTTTTCAAGCTGACGCGCAATCTCAAGCTTCTCCTTAAACGAAAAACCGTTGCTGCAAAGAGTAGTGTCTGCAATAAGAATGTTGTGCATTGTAAATCTCCCTTTCTGTAAAAAAACAAGTCCCTGAAGTCGACGTTTATCGACTTCAGGGACGAAAAATCATTTTCGCGGTACCACCCTGATTACTGCCCAAAGGGGACAGTCACTCATCAAGACTCAAACAAGCCTCGTGCTTTATAACGGAGCAACCCGTAGCCACCTACTGAAACTTCGGCAACTCTGCTCGGAAGTGAGACTTCAACTATCGGTTCCTACTGTCTTTCACCAAACGACAGCTCTCTGAAAAGAACTAGGGATAGCGAACAATTTCGTCATCGCATTTGAAAATTATAGTGGTATTTTAGCACATTGATTTTATATTGTCAACAACAAATTTTTCTGCAAATCAGTCAATAGGACAGGTCCAGCCGAACTCATCCTCAAGTCTGCCCCACTGAATACCGGTCAGGGTATCGTAGAGATGCTGAGTGACCTCGCCGATCTCGTTGTTATTGACGGTGTACTTGACACCCTTGTAGCAAAGCTCGCCGATGGGGGAAACAACGGCTGCAGTGCCGCAACCCCAGGCTTCCTCAAGGGAGCCGTCCTTCATAGCCTCTTCAAGCTCGTCAATGCTGAGCAGACGCTCGGAAACAGTGTAGCCTTCCTTCTTGAGTACCTCGATGCAGGACTTTCTCGTAATTCCGGGGAGGATGGAGCCGGTCAGGGCAGGGGTGACTATCTCGCCCTTGATCTTGAACATAACGTTCATCGCGCCGACCTCTTCGATGTACTTTCTCTCAACGCCGTCGAGCCAAAGCACCTGCGAATATCCCTTCTGGGAGGCACGCTCACCTGCGCGGGTGGAGGCGGCATAGTTACCGCCGCACTTGGCATAGCCTGTACCACCGCGTACCGCACGGACATCCTCATCCTCGATCATGATCTTGACGGGGTTGATGCCCTCCTTGTAGTAACTGCCGGAGGGGGAGGCGATGATGACGAAAACGGCACGCTGAACGGTGTGAACGCCGAGGGTCTCGTCGTTGCCGAACATAAAGGGCCTCAGGTAAAGAGAGGTGCCTGCGGCAGAGGGGGTCCAATCCTGCTCGACCCTTACGAACTCGCAAAGAGCATCGAAGGCATCCTCCTCGGGAATGCTCGGCAGGCAGAGACGCTCAGCAGAAGCGTTCAGTCTCTTGATGTTCTCTCTCGGGCGGAAAAGCTGAACCTTTCCGTCGTCACGGCGATATGCCTTAAGACCCTCAAAGATCTCGGCGCCGTAATGAAGCACGGTGGATGCAGGATGCACCGAGATGTTCTCAAAGGGAACGATTCTCGCATCGTGCCAGCCGATATTGCTGTCATACTCCATAATGAACATATGGTCGGTAAACACCTTACCGAAGCCAAGGCCTGCGCTGTCAGGCTTTTCCTTAGGGCAGTCGGTCAAAACGATTTTGATATCCATAGTTGAGCCTCCTATTCGCACTTTGCGCCGAGTTCCATCGCGCCACGGTTAACGTCCAACATATCGGCACGCTTGGCGGAAATGACCTTTTTGAGAGCGGCTTCAACACTCTCGGCACCGAAATCGTTAAGCTCCGAGAGGACCTTGCCGATGAGTATCATATTGGCAAGGGTAGGGGTGCCGTTCTCGTTTGCAAGACGGGTCGCAGGGACATAAAAAGCCTTTACGTCGGTGCGTTTTACCTTGCGCTCGATAAGGGTGGAGTCGGCGAATATCATTCCGCCGGGAGCAACGGTGTCCTCAAACTTATCGAGGGAGGGCAGGTTCATCGCGATGAGAACGTCGGGATTTGAAACGATGGGGGAGCCTACGGGCTCGTCGCTGACGATAACGCTGCAGCTCCCTGTGCCACCGCGCATCTCAGGTCCGTAGGAAGGAAGCCAGCTTACCTGCTTGTCATCGATCAGGCCTTTGCTTGCGAGGAACTTGCCTGCGAAAAGGATACCCTGACCGCCGAATCCGGAAAGTAAAAATTCAGTTTTCATTACTTTGCCTCCTCAGATCTGTCCTTATAAACACCGAGGGGATAATAGGGCAGCATTTTTTCGTCGATCCACTTAAGCGCATCCTGCGGAGTCATACCCCAGTTGGTCGGGCAGGTGGAAACCACCTCAACCAGAGAGAAGCCCTTGCCGTCGATCTGGTTCTGGAAAGCCTTCTTGATGGCGCGCTTTGCGTTGCGGACGTTTTTAACGTTGTTTACGGTAACGCGCTCAAGGTACTCGGGTCCCTCAAGCTCGGAGAGCATCTCGCACACGCGGATGGGATAGCCGCAGAGCTTGGGATCGCGTCCGTAGGGGGAGGTCTGGGTCACCTGACCGGGCAGGGAGGTGGGAGCCATCTGACCGCCTGTCATACCGTAGATAGCGTTGTTGATGAAGATAACGGTGATGTTTTCGTTACGGGTCGCGGCGTGAACCGTCTCCGCCATACCGATGGAGGCAAGGTCGCCGTCACCCTGATAGGTGAAAACGATGAGATTGTCGGGGTCGGAACGCTTTGCGCCGGTGGCAACGGCAGGTGCACGACCGTGAGCGGCCTCGATCATATCACAGTTGAAATAGTTGTATGCCATTACAGAGCAACCGACGGGAGCAATACCGATGGTCTTGCCCTCAATGCCGAGCTCGTCAATGACCTCGGCTACAAGTCGGTGCACGATGCCGTGAGTACAGCCGGGGCAGTAATGCATCGGCACGTCTGTAAGTGCGTGGGGTTTATCGAATACTACTGACATCAGTTAGCACCTCCGTTTGCGTTTTTGATAGCGTCGAGCACCTGCGCGGGCGAGGGGATCATACCGCCTGCGCGGTTGCAGAGGGTTACGGGCTTCTTGCACTCGATGGCGAGCTTGATATCCTCGATCATCTGACCCATAGAAAGCTCGACCGAGATGAAGGACTTGGCCTTGTCGACCGCCTTTTCAAAGGGAGCCTTCGGGAAGGGCCAAAGGGTGATAGGACGGATAAGACCCGCCTTGATGCCGAGCTTTCTGGCCTCGTTGACAGCATTCTTGGTAACGCGGGCGGCGATACCGAAGGCAACGAGGACGATCTCGGCGTCGTCCATCATATACTCCTCGTACATAGCCTCATTTTCTTCAATGATCTTGTATCTCTCATAGCGGTCAAAGTTGAACTTCTCAAGCTCCTCGGCAACGAGGGAGAGGGAATTGATGACGTTGTGCTCGCGCTGAAGCTTAGTACCTGTTACGGCCCAAGGCTTCTCGACCGTCTCGCCAACGGTGAAGTCGAGGGAAACGGGTTCCATCATCTGACCCATAGTTCCGTCGGCAAGGATCATCGAGGTCATT
>JAZTZA010000036.1:0-3265 GCA_045637185.1 Acutalibacteraceae bacterium | reverse complement strand
ATAATGAACAAGAACTAATCTTCTTTTTCGTCGGTTTGGTCGGAAGGCTCTGCCGAAGCGGTGGCGCCCACCTTTTCTCCAAGCTGTGCCTTGAGGGCCTGAAGCTCCTCGAGCATCTTCGCATTGGCGGCGCGCTCCTCTTCGATCTTAGCCCTTTCGGCCTCCATTTCCTCCAGTTGCTCCTTTTTATATCGACGGAACAGGCCGAAGAACTTGACCCCTTCATAGACGATTATGAGCATAAAGGGGGTGAAGATGCAGACGAAATATCCCGGCGGAGTCTTCAGGAAGTTGAAGAAGGTGCCGAGACCCGCTATTTTGCCCTGATACTTACCAAGCACATACGGGTAGGTGACGATGGTCTCGTCGTCCTTTCCCGTGGTGGTACCGTAGGTGATAAATCCCGCGTTGCCCTCGGCATCGGTAGTCACCTTGCGTATCTTATGGGTCACCGTCTCGCCGAAGTTGGCGGTGTTCTGAGACATATAGGTGATGATGTCCCCCTCCTTTAGCGTAGAGGGGTCGACCTCCTTTGCAAAGATGAGGTCGCCTGCGTTGAAATCGGTCTTGGCCATTGAGTCGGAATTGACGATATACATCTTGTACCCGAACAGCGCGCGGTCGTTGCGGTTAAAGGTGGTCACCGATATTACGGTGAATATCATCATCGAGACGGCCAGCGCTACCACAAGCCACACTGCCGCTGTCTTGATTATGTTCAGCACCTTCTTCATATCAGCAATCACCCTCCATTTCCTTTCTGAAATACTGTTTTACCGATGCGTAGATAACACGGAAGACGTGCTCGGCGTAATCATCCTCCTCGGGCATCTGGCCGTTATGCACCTTGACGGCAAAATCGAGCATCACGTTGAGGATGTGATTAAGTATCATCCACACATCCGCTTCATCGCAGAAGGCGACGCTTATCTTGTCGACAAGCGGCTTAAACCTATACTTGTGGGTCTGGGCCGAATACCTTGAAAAGTAGGTCGAGTAATAATATTGCACGTATGTAAGGCATTTTTCGCGATTGCTGAGCAAAAAGCTCCACATTGCAAAGAAGAAAAGCCGACAGCGTGTTTCATATTCCAGATGATGCATATACATCACGTCGACGTGAAGCAGAGTCTTGTTGACAAGTTCATCATCAAGGGCGTCGAAAACCTTGGTCAGCATATCCTCCTTATCTTCAAAACACCGATATATGTATGCCTCGTTGGTGTTGGTTATTACCCCTATTTGCTTGGTAGTCGCCCTGTCGAGTCCCTGACTCGCGATAACGTTAATGGTACCGTCGATCAGCCTTTGGCGTAGCTGCTCCTGTTTCATTTCTTTCGTTTTCCTCCTGTTTATAAGTGTTTGCTACTTTTTTTGGCAAAAATTTGCAAGCCCTCGGCTTGCGGTGGGAAAAACAGACAGAAACATCACGGGTCTTACACTTCTGTCAACAAAGCCCTTCGTTGCTTTTACGCCTGTACGCTGTTTTACAGGGTCGCAACGTAATGGGTATTATGTTGTTAGTATAAACAATCAGCTCTGTTGCATTTGGTCGAAAAAACTGAACAGCCCGAAAAAATGGCACAACAAAAAAACCTTTCCAAAAGAAACTTTTGAAAAGGTTTAACAAATTATACCCAAAAATCCGAATCGCGTAGGTTTTTTTCACAAAACCACTTGATTTTTTTGTTTTATGGTGATATAATCCAACACACAACTCTATGTATGAGATGTTTATTTGATCTGTCTAACAACATAATACCCATTATGTTTACCGATGTTGAAAAACATCGGTCGCTTTTCCTAACGCGTGTAACATAATACCCATTATGTTGTAAACGCCGATGCATTTGCGTCGGTGTTTTTTTATAGGATCAAACGCATATTTTCCATTCTTCGACGATGCTCGTTTGAGGTGGTCATTATATAGATACGGGTCGTATTTATATTTGAATGGCCGAGAATATCTGCCAGCTTTGCGAGGTCTTTTTCCAAACTGTAAAATATCCTTGCAAATAAATGACGCAAATTGTGGGGAAAGACCTTTTCGGGTGATACTCCCGCTTTGGAGCACAGCCCCTTCATCTGTCGCCAGATGTTACTGCGGTTAAGCGGATTGCCGTTTTTGGTGACAAACAGGGGGCCTGTGGTTATTCCCTGCTGTTTTGCGTACCTCGTCAGCAGTTTTCGAAGCGATGCCACAATAAAGACCTTTCGTGTCTTTGCCTTGCAGGAAACTACCGCTTCTCCCTTTTGCGCCGCCTCTGCGGTGATCCATTGAAGCTCGCTGACCCGTATTCCCGTTGCACATATAGTCTGAACAATAAGAGCAAGCCGCTCATTGTTCTCCTTTTGCGCCGCTTTTACCAAGGAGGTATACTCGCCCTTGGTCAGCTCCTTACTTTCGGAGCAGTAGGCATCCTTTTGCACCTTAAACTGCTTGACGCACAGCTCGTACCATCCCATACAGCGCAAAAACGCGTTGAGCGAGGCGAGCATCGAGTTTGCACTTCTGACTGCATACTCGCTACTAAGCAAGGCCTTGTATTCCAGAATCAAGGCCTTGTCTATCGGTCGGTCTCCTGCAAACTGTGCAAAATGCTTGATATCCCTAATATACTTTTCAAGAGTTGCTATGCTCTTTTCGTTCTCTGACAAATTCTTTTTGAACATCTGGAGCATGGCCGGGGAAAACCTTTGTTTTTTCATACCAATTCCTCCTATTGATTCAAAATAATTTTTGTGCTTACATTAGTATAGTCCAAAAATTACTGGGCAATCGGAATTGGGTACAATATTCACTTGTTTGTGAAACAACTCCTCCTTTCAAGAGTGCGCTGGATATAAAAAAACCGCCGTCTGCCTTTCGTTAGCAGACGCCGGTTTTTGCCTGATATAATGGTTGGCCGAGAAATCTGCGTCAGAAGATATCATACTGTCAAACAAGAGCCTTTTTCCGAATACAGTGTGATATGTCTGTTTTTTCTCGGGAAGGGTATTGCTGTTGCTTGGGAGAGAGAATAAGTGCGTGATTGCAACGTTTTGTGGTTTTGTGAAATTATATCACAAAACCCTCGGTTTGTCAACTGTTGTCACACTTTCTTGAGTTATCTTTTTTAATATTGAGGTTTTTGAAACGCTGTGATATAATAAAATTGATAAAATTTTGAGAGAGGGCGAAATTATGAAGAGTATAAAGCGATTGGTTGCGGTTTTCGTTGCGGTCTTTATCCTTGCGGCAATGACCTCCCTACCCACCCTTGCG
>JAZTZA010000035.1:0-8121 GCA_045637185.1 Acutalibacteraceae bacterium | reverse complement strand
TGAACAGGCCAGCAAACCAGATGCTGACGGGGAGGAAGAAGTTGTACAGCTTCTGCCCGATGGGCATACCGAACATATACGTCATAGTGTAGAAGGCGTGGAAAAACACCATACACACTATAGCAAAGCCGCGTATCTCATCAAGCAGATGTATGCGGCCTTTTTTTACCTTTGCCATAAAATCACCTCGTGTGAAAACATTATAACATAAAAAATAAAATTTTCAATAAAAACCCCTTGACAAATGAAATAGTATCGTGTATTATAATGATAACGATAATCATTATCGATTTTAAGGAGGCGGTAAAATGAAGAAAC
The DNA here is from genome assembly GCA_045637185.1 of Acutalibacteraceae bacterium. Taxonomy (GTDB): domain Bacteria; phylum Bacillota; class Clostridia; order Oscillospirales; family Acutalibacteraceae; genus RGIG2206. The sequence continues at coordinate 7,803 of JAZTZA010000035.1, read as the reverse complement.
ATTCTAAGCAACGGGATGCTGTTCAGGCCGCCCTCTGCTCCGTGAGGAACCACCCCTGTGCAGCCGAGGTTTACGATATGGTGCGCGAGGAGATACCCAACATCAGTCTTGCAACCGTCTACCGTAACCTCTCCGATCTTGTCGGGCAGGGCAGGGCGCTCGCGATAACCACCAAAAGCGGCGGAATGCGGTATGACGGCTTTGCCCACGAGCATAGCCACCTCTACTGCACCGATTGCGGAGGAGTCTTCGATATCGACCTACCGGTGAGGTTCGACTGCGCCGACACCGACTATCAGGTCGATAGCTGTCAGGTTGTGTTTTACGGCAAATGTGCCGGTTGTAAACAATAAATTTATAAAAAATCAATTTTGGAGGTTTTGTAAAATGAAATTTGTATGTCCTGTTTGCGGTTATGTTCACGAGGGTGACACCCCTCCCGAGTTCTGCCCTCAGTGCAAGGTTCCGGGCGAGAAGTTCAACGTTATGACTGCGACCGAGAAGACCTGGGCCGCTGAGCACATTGTCGGCGTTGCCAAGGGTGTTGACGAGCGTATCATCGAGGGCTTGAGAGCTAACTTCGAGGGTGAGTGCAGCGAGGTCGGTATGTATCTTGCGATGGCTCGCGTTGCACACCGCGAGGGTTACCCCGAGATCGGTCTCTACTGGGAAAAGGCCGCCTATGAAGAGGCTGAGCATGCTGCAAAGTTTGCTGAGCTTCTCGGCGAGGTAGTAACCGATTCCACCAAGAAGAACCTGGAGCTTCGCGTAGACGCCGAGAACGGCGCTACCGCAGGCAAGTTCGAGCTTGCAAAGCTTGCCAAGGAGCTTGGTCTTGACGCTATCCACGACACCGTTCACGAGATGGCTCGCGACGAGGCCAGACACGGCAAGGCTTTCGAGGGTCTGCTGAACAGATACTTCAAATAAGTATGGAAAGGGGGCCTTCGGGTCCCCTTTTTTGAGCATAATAGTAATAAGGAGGGATATGACAATGAAAAAGCTGTTGGCTTTGATGCTTGTGGTTGGGGTGATGCTTTTGCTTCCTGCCTGCGCGATGCAGGGCGATACCGTAAAGGGCGACTCGTCGCAGACTTCGAGCCTGACTTCGACCAACCCCGCACAAAGCGGTGTGACCGCGTCGGGCGGTGCGTCGGTTGGGTCAACTACCGCCATCACCCGCGAAAGAGCCATTGAATTGGCACTGCAGGCTGCCTCGCTGACCGAAAACGAGGTTTTTAATATAGAGGCGGAGCTTGACCAAGAGCGCGGCGGACTTGTTTGGGAGGTCGAGTTTGAAACGAGGGAGCACGAATATTCCTACGACATCCACGCCGAGAACGGAACGGTGACCAAAACCGAGCGTGAGAGAAACGATTGAGCCCAATTTTAACCGCCTGATTGCGAAATACAATAAAAATTTATTGACAAACGATAAAAGATATGCTATTTTATGGATAGCATATCTTTTCCTTTTTGGGGTGGTTATATGAATAAAATGTCAAAGCTTGCAAAGATCGCGCTGATTGTTTTTGCTATTGTTGTTATTTTGATCGGCGGTTTTGTTGTGATGGTGTTGCAGAGCCTGGGCTTTTTTGTAACCGATCGTTCGGTAGAGGTTTACCTTGAGGAGATGGTTTGGAACGGCAGAGAGTATACCGAAGCGAGCGGTGAATATTCCGAGGGCAAAACAATAGCCAGAAGCAAAGACGGTTGGAATCTAAACGAAGTGAAGGAAGACCCCTCGCATAATTTTGTGGTTATCCGTTCTTTTTTAGACCAATATCTCTATGTGGCCAGCGATTACACCATCCCTAAAAGCGGCGAGGTAACTAAGGTTTGTTGGAACGGAAAATATATAACCAATAAGAAATTCATTGACGCCGTGACGAAAATTGAGGCCGAGAGGGTCACCTCGTTTGAGTACGAAACTGAGGGAATATATATGCTGACGGACAATCAGCACATGAGGAAACTGGTCTTTGCTTATGAGGGATGTCCTGTTGCGACCGAACGTAAAGGCTATATGGGAAAGGTGAACGGAGAATGGGTTATAACGACCTACATTTCGCCCGACCAATTCAATGAAGACGGCTCAGATAAACCGTATAGCGTCAGTTGCTACATCATTCCCGAAGAATATGCAAGCATATTGGAAAAATATTTTAGTTGATTTTTGGGGCGGTCTTATGAAAAAGAAAATTATTATTGCGTGTGTTTCGGTGCTTGCTGTGTTTGTTCTGCTTATTGTGGGGTTTGTTGGCTGGTTTATCTATGCGGACAATTATCAACTCTCCGATAGAGGAAGTTCTTCTTCGCCCGATGGAAGATATGAGGTAGTCTTTCATCAGGTTGGCTCTCCGCAGTGGCCATTTGGATCGGTGGATGTAAGAGTTACATTGAGAATTAAAGAGAGTAAAAAGAATATAGAGGTAATAGAAACATCTATAAGCAATGACGGAGTCCCGTTTTACGAGCAAGATTGGAGTGTCGTTTGGCAGGACAAATCGGTAGAAATAACATTAAGAGGTAGCGAGCGGAAAGATGCAGTCTATTTAGTGCCGTTGCAATAAATCCGTTCGGTTTGCGAATAATCAACGATTGCAAAATCGGCAAGGATATGCTATCATAACGGTAGTATAAAATGCGGTCTGAGAGCCGCTGACTAAACTGAGCAAATCGGAGGTAATTTTATGGAAAACTACATTGTGTGCAACTGTATGCAGGTAAGATACAACGACATCGAGCGTGCCCTGCACGATCACGAGAAGTTCGAGAACGTGGAAAAGGAGTTTGAAGCGGTGCAGAAGGTCACCAAGTGCTCGACCGGCTGCGGCGGCTGTCATCAAAAGGTGCTCGACATCATCTCCGAACTGATGATGGGATAAGTAAAATCAAAAAAGGACAGCAGACATCAAGTCTGCTCTCCTTTTTTGTGCGCCAAGGCCTACGGTTACAAAACTGTAATCAAATTGTAACCGAATTGAGAGGACTTTTGCCATCGGACGCGGTATAATGCAAATGAAATCCAACATCATTTTGTTTTTTGGAGGCGTATTATGAGTAAGATCAAAAAATACATTTATCCGATTGTTTTTCCGGTAGTTTTTATAGCGCTTTATATACTCAGTGTGCTTGTGTTAGGCGCCGTATTATCTGCTGGAAATTACGCAGGCGCCGCAATAGCAATAATGATTATTATAGGATGGGCATTATTTGCCATACCGTTTTACTGTGTGAGATACACCAAGATAATTATCGACGAGAAATTAAAATTTTTATTTGCCGCTTATAATTGTCTTCCAATTATAGCGGTTCCACTGGCGATTTTGAACTTTGATCGCAGGACTTACCCTTATTATTTTGTGTTCGTTTTATGGGTAGTGTTTTGGAATGTGTTGCCCTTGATTCTACGGATGATTTCCCGAAAAAACAGAGAAAACCCCGTTAAAAATACAGAGCAACATATAGCAGACTTTTTGCTGCAAAACAAAAAGAAAAATGCAGCTGCAATTTGTCTTACCTGCCTCTATATAATAAACCTATTAAGAGAAGATATGGTGATGGAATTTTATTATGCCAGCTCGTTTCTGTCATTCACCTTGCCGGTGATCTCTGCGGTTTTCGTTCTTGTGTTTTTGTTTTCCAAAAACAAAGAGTATATATTAAAAAGGCGAATGCTGACTTTTGCTTTGGCAGGAGATTTAATAAGCTGCGTGTATTCAATTATTTCAAGTTTAAGCTGTTTGGATATAATGGTTGAACATAATCCCACCTATCCTATAACCGTTATAGTTTCTTGCTTACTGTCTATTTTAACCGCAGTTATGCTTTTTGGCACGTTATTTAAGTTCAAATATATTAATTTCTTTAGATACGGAGCGCTTAGTTATGTTGTGCTGTCTGTTGCCAATCTTGTTTTTGGTCTGGTAAACGTAGGAGAGTCTGCATATTACTATCTTGATTCGGGCAACCTAAACATTTCTGTGCTTATAAGCACGCTGTTGAGTATAGGGTATATGTTGGGACTCTTCATTATATCAACAAACAAGAGAATTACAGACAAAGTGTGACACAGAGCGGTTGTAAAATTGTAACCGAATTGAGAGGACTTTTGCCGTCGGACGCGGTATAATGCAAATTCTGATACATATTATTCTGTTACCTGTTGGGACTACGATAGCAGGATACGCAAAATGATTTCATTTCGGAAATATTAGATTTTGATTTAAGAGGGCATTAACGCTCTGCGCATTAAACGTATTGTTGAAAGGTTTACACACAAGCGTATTAATTTGAGGTGATATATGTGAAAAACAAAATCGCGTTCCCTAAGCTTGCGATACTTCCTTTGATAATATCATTTGCCTTGTTTTGCTTCAAAGTGGCAATCTATCTATTCGAGAATTCGGGAACATATATTTACACATCAGCATTTGATGCATTTGATGTATTGTTTGTTGTCGATATTTTATCTTCGTGCTTGTTTGTTTTCGGTGCAATAATATTTGTTCATAGAAATATAAACAAGAAAATTGTCAAAATTATATTAATTATCCTAATTGTATTGGTTTCATTAGTAGCTTGGTTCCTTTCTGTTTTTAAAGCTGCTCTTTCTCATCTTGATCATTATGTTGAGTTAAATTCAGACGACGGAAGATATCAAATCATAGTAGGAGATAAGGCCTTTTTGTTCTCGGGTGGGGGTTATATTTATCAAAAAGATTCCCCGTTTACGATGAAGATGATTAGTATGTACGATGTTGTATATGACGACTATGCGCCGTTTTTAGATGGTGACTATGATATTGTATGGGAAGAGGATTTCTGCGAAATTCATTATGACTATTCAGGTGATGGAGACAATTATAAAACGATAATCGTAGAATATTTGAAAAAAAAATCACCGTGGCTGATACCACGGTGATTTTTTTGCTTTATCTTACTTTTTATAAGGATAATTTGTTACATTCTTCAGCCCTGTACCGATAAAGGGAACCTGCAGGAACTCCTTATGGTTGTGGCGGATGATGTAATCGATGTAGGACATAATGACCTTCGCAAAGAAGATATATCCCATTGCGTTCAGATGGCCGCCGAGGTTGAAGAAGCTTCTGAATTCGTCATCGTATACAACGTTGTACTTGTTCAGGTCGATGACAAAGCAGTTCTCGAGCCTCTCGGCGATCTCGTACATAGCGGTTGCGTGCTCATTAGAGATTTCGTCGTTATCCGACTTTCTCGGGCGAGCAACGAGGAAGAATTTAGCCTGCGGCTGAATTTGCTGATAGCGCTGAATGATAGCGGCGTAGTAGCCGTAGAAGCTCTTCTTATTCTCGCGGTAGTCGTCGGCGACGTCCTCGATGGAGCCCCAACCGTCAGGATACATTTGGATGCGGCCTTTGTCGTTGACTCCTAATGCGACGATGTAGGCCTGAGCGGCAAGCTCGGGATTGAAGAAGCATCTTTGCGGTCCAAAAGAGTCGAAATACTCGATGGCGGTCATCCCGCCCTTTGAGAAATTATACACCTTGGTACCTGCCGCGCGAGCAATATACTGACCCCACGAATACTCGTACATATCGTGGAAGCCCTTGACGCCGTCCTCGTTCTGCGATTCCATCTCGCCAGAGGCAAGGCTGTCGCCGACACAGGCGATGGTGCGGAAAATGGCGGTATATCCGCCGTCGTCAACGATTCTGTCCAACGGCTTTTCGCCAGCGACGGGTAAAAATTTGCTCATATCCATAACTGTAACCTCTAAATTTTATTTTCTGCGGAACCAGAGAAGCTTGTCAATGGGAGAGGGAAGAACGGCGCGGGTGTTGCCCTCGTAGACGTTGCCCTCCTCGTCGACCCATTCGCCCGCAGGGAATGCGACCTCGCGCTCGAAGGTGCCCTTGGTAACGACGGGGGCAACAAGAATGTCCTCGCCGAGCATAAACTGGTCGACGATGCCTGCATAGCCCTTGTGGGGATCGTTGTACTCGAGTGAACGAAGAATAGGCTCGCCGGTCACCTCGGCCTCTTCAACAAGACGGATTATCTCATCCGACATACGCTTATGAAGCTTTGCGGCCTCGAGGCAGTAGCCCATATTTTCCTCAGACACAGCCTGCCAGGGAGCCCAGGAGAACTGCATCATCGGGAAGAGGGCAGAGCACTGCGCACTTCTGACGAATACCTCCTCGTCCAGCTCGAAGCCGGGCAGGAACTTGAAGCTCCATTCACCGCCGCCGACCATATCGGGACAAATGAAGGGGTGGCCGATCATACCTGCGGTAAGGGCGCAGGGGATGAGGTCGTCAATTCCGTGATCCTCCCAAACGGGATTGCGGTCGTGCAGACGCTGGATGACGTTCTTTCCGCCGCCCTTATAGGTATCCTTGTACTCGTGGAAGCGGTAACGGCGTCCGAAGTCGTTCCACGCGATGTTCAACTCATGCGCGGTCTTGTCGGTAGCGAACTCGCCGTTGGTGACCGAGCGGCTCATAAAGTTGCTCGGAGTGCCGCCGTCGAACTTAAAGCCGTCGACGCCGTACTCTTTCATCAGATACTGCAGCTGCTCGTCGAGGAAGTTGACGTCGCAGGGGTTGGTCATATCAAGAATGGCGCTGTAGCCGTTCCACCACTCGATAGTGGCGACTTTGCCCTCTTTGGTGCGCATAAAGGTGTTCCTTGCGGCCTCGGGGTTCTCGTTAAGATGGGGGCGCAAGGCGGTGCGGACATAGGCAGGGCCGTTGGTGCAGACATAGGGTACTACCCACAGCATAACGGTGAAGCCCATATCGTGCAACTCCTTGACCATCGCCTTCGGGTCGGGGAAACGGGCAAAGTCGAATTCCCACTGACCGTAGGCGGTGTGCTGGTGCCAGCCCTCGTCAAGAATGAAGATGCCCGGCTCGAAGCCGTTCTCCAGCCACTTGCGAGCGAACTCAAGCACGCCCTCCTGAGTCAGATAGTATGTAAACTCCATCCAGGTGTTGTACTGTGCAGAACGGAAAAATTCCTTGGGCAGCTTTACCTGATCGCAGGGGAAATGCTTTGCCTGAGCGGCCTTGTATGCGTCGCGCAGGCAGGTGCCTGCCTCATAGATGGCAACATCCTCACCCTCGATGATAAACTCGCCGCCCTCGACGTCGACCTTGAAGGGATTGTCGCTCCAGATGTAGCGTCCGTCGGTAGAAACGAAGAAGGGTGCGGACTGATTGTGGCCGCTCCTGCGGAAATCCTGATGATATTCAGAGTCGGCGGTAAGGGGGCAATACTTGCTGATAGTTGTGCCGCCCCACCAATACTCGCCTTGGTTGATCTTAAAACGGTAGGTCATAATAATTCTCCTTTGCAATATAAGATATTACACTACACCTGTCATTTTAATGGTATTAAAGGGATAAGTCAAGGAAAGTTTTGAATATTCAGGTAAAAAACCACATCGTAAATGAGATTGTCAAGTTTTGCCTTGTCCTCATAAAATGTAATGCAGATATTCTGCTGAACGAATGAAAGGAGAGGTATTATGAGTTGTTGTAGCAACACTGACTTTTTGGTTACCGATTCGACACGTTGCGGAACGAATTGTACGGGATGTGCGTCTTGCAGTTCTTCCTGTCCCTATCCGCTCTATCCGTGCTCGGTCGTTACCTGCCCGCCCGGACCGCAGGGCCCCGCCGGTCCTACCGGTCCTACTGGCCCTACTGGTCCCACCGGTCCTGAGGGTCCTACCGGTCCCACCGGTCCCACCGGCCCTACTGGTCCTACTGGCCCTGCCGGTCCTACCGGTCCTACCGGCCCTACTGGTCC
>JAZTZA010000034.1:0-3278 GCA_045637185.1 Acutalibacteraceae bacterium | reverse complement strand
CCTCAGCCGCCGTTGGCATTCCGCTTTCAGATAAGCTGAAGAAGGCTTGTTTTGTCGACGACATTGCGGGACTCGACGATTCTCCGCTTGCTTGCGCCTATGCCCGCGCAAGAGGTACCGACCGTATGTGCTCCTTCGGTGACTGGGTCGCACTCTCCGATGTTTGCGATGTCACCACCGCTCTGATGATCAAGCGCGAGGTTTCCGACGGAGTTATTGCTCCCGGTTATGAGCCTGAGGCACTTGAGATTCTTAAATCCAAGCGCAAGGGTAACTATAATATTGTTAAGATTAATCCCTCTTATGTTCCTGATCCCATCGAGCATAAGCAGGTTTACGGCATCACCTTTGAACAGGGTCGCAACAACTTTGAGATCAACCGCGAGCTGCTCTCCAACATCGTAACTGAAAACAAGGATATGCCTGAGAGTGCTGTCCGTGACCTCATTGTTGCTCTTATCACTCTTAAGTACACCCAGTCCAACTCGGTTTGCTATGCCGTTGACGGACAGGCTATTGGCGTAGGCGCAGGTCAGCAGTCGAGAATTCACTGCACCCGTCTTGCCGGTACCAAGGCTGACACCTGGTTCCTTCGTCAGCACGAAAAGGTTCTCAACCTGCCCTTCAAGGCTGAGATTGGCCGTCCTGACCGCGACAATGTTATCGATGGCTATATCAATCAGAATGAAGAGGATGTTTGTGCCGACGGAAATTGGCAGAAATATTTCACTGTTCAGCCTGAGCCCTTCACAATTGAAGAGCAGAAGGCATACCTCGCCACCATCGACGGTGTTGCGCTCGGCTCAGATGCTTTCTTCCCGTTCAGCGACAACATCGAGCGTGCAAAGCGCAGCGGCGTAAAGTATATCGCAGAGCCGGGCGGTTCCATACGCGATGACGTTGTCATTGACTGCTGCAACAAGTACGGTATGGCGATGGCCTTCACCGGTATGCGCCTGTTCCATCATTAAGGAGAAGTCTTGATATGAAGATTTTGGTTGTAGGTTCCGGTGGCAGAGAACACGCCATTATAAAAAAGATTAAAGAAAACAAACAGGTCGAGGAGATTTTTGCCCTCCCCGGTAACGGCGGTATTGCGGCCGATGCGACCTGTGTTTCGATTGCCGCTACCGATATCGACGGCATCGTTGAGTTTGCGGTAGCCAATAAGATCGATTATGCAATCGTTGCGCCCGATGATCCCCTCGTTCTCGGTTGTGTTGATGCGCTTGAGGAGAAGGGGATTGCCTGCTTCGGTCCTAACGCTCGCGCCGCTATAATCGAGGGAAGCAAGGTTTTCTCAAAAAACCTGATGAAGAAATATTCGATTCCCACCGCTGAATACGAGACCTTTGACGATGTGGAGAAGGCACTGGCCTATCTTGATAACGCACCTATCCCGACCGTCATTAAGGCCGACGGACTTGCTCTTGGTAAGGGCGTTATAATCGCTCAGACCCGTGACGAAGCCAAGGCCGCCGTCAAGTCGATGATGCTTGATAAGGCATTTGGCAAGAGCGGAGACCATATCGTTATTGAGGAGTTCCTTACGGGTCCCGAGGTTTCTGTTTTGTCCTTTACAGACGGAAAGACGGTCGTTCCGATGATATCGTCGATGGACCATAAGCGAATCGGCGACAACGATACCGGACTTAACACCGGTGGTATGGGTACTGTCGCGCCTAACCCCTACTACACCGAGAAAATCGCCGCTGAATGTATGGAGAAGATATTCTTACCTACCGTCAACGCGATGAATTCGGAGGGCAGGAGCTTTAAGGGTTGTCTTTATTTTGGACTTATGCTTACCGAAAACGGTCCTAAGGTCATCGAGTACAACTGCCGTTTTGGCGACCCCGAAACACAGGTCGTTCTGCCCCTGCTCAAGAGTGATCTGCTAACGGTTATGCGGGCGGTCAGCGACGGTAAGCTTTCCGATTGTCCTGTTGAGTTCAAAGAGGGAAGTGCCTGTTGCGTCATTATGGCATCTAATGGATATCCCGTTTCCTATGAAAAGGGGTTTGAGATATCTATCCCCGATGATCTGTCTGACAGCGTCTATGTTGCAGGTGCATCGCTTAAGGAGGACAAATTGTTGACAAACGGAGGCAGAGTGCTTGGTGTTACAGCGGTCGAGGATGACCTTGCCGCCGCTGTAAAGACTGCTTATTCCTATGTTGACAGAATTACCTTCGACAATGCCTATTTTAGACACGATATAGGTGCGAGAGCCCTGAAAGCCTTGCAGGAATAATAATGGTTTATAGAATATTTGTTGAAAAGAAAAGGGAATTTGCCAATGAAGCAAAGGCGCTGTGCTCCGATGCCCGTAATCTTCTTGGCATCAAAAATCTTACCGATGTCCGCATCTTCAACCGCTATGATGCTGAGAATATCACCGAAGACCTGTTCGATTACGCTGTAAAATCAGTCTTCTCCGAGCCTCAGCTTGATATTGCAACAAGCGATATCGACCTGAGCGGTGCGATTGCATTTGCGGTTGAGTTTTTGCCCGGTCAGTTTGATCAGCGCGCTGACAGTGCCGCTCAGTGTATTCAGATCATCTCTCAGCTTGAGAGACCTATCGTTCGTTCTGCAAAGGTTTATGCACTTTACGGCGACCTTTCGGCCGACGATATTGCCGAGATCAAGAAGTATGTCATCAACCCCGTTGAAGCGCGTGAGGCGGCCTTCGAGAAGCCTGAGACCCTTAAGGCTAACTATGAGATCCCGACTTCCGTAAGAACCCTTGACGGCTTCCTTTCGCTGAACAAAGAAGGCCTCGAGCAGTTTGTCAAGGAGTACGGCTTGGCTATGGACGCTGACGATATCGCCTTCTGTCAGGATTACTTTAAGTCGGAAGGACGCGAGCCGACCATCACCGAGATACGTATGATCGATACATACTGGTCGGACCACTGCCGTCACACCACCTTCCTGACTGTTATTGATGACGTTAAGTTTGAGGATGAACTGCTTCAAAAGACCTATGATGAGTACATCAGCGTCCGTAAGGAGCTTGGCAGAACTAAGCCTATCTGTCTTATGGATATTGCAACAGTTGCTGTTAAGTATCTCAGAACCAACGGCAAACTTGATAAGCTTGACGAATCTGAGGAGATCAATGCCTGCACCGTTAAGATCAACGTTGACGTTGACGGCGTAAGCGAGCCTTGGCTCCTGCTCTTCAAGAACGAGACCCATAACCATCCTACCGAGATCGAGCCCTTCGGCGGTGCCATCCGTGACCCGCTTTCCGGCAGATCATATGTATACGG
>JAZTZA010000033.1:0-3657 GCA_045637185.1 Acutalibacteraceae bacterium | reverse complement strand
GACTCCAGCCAAGGCATTGCAAAAAGCTGACGAGGCCGAAAACACCGCCCAAAAACGCTCCTGCGGCAGGGCCAAAGCAGATGGCACCGACTGCGACGGGCACCATCGACAAGGTTATCTCCAACCCGAGCGTGCGAATGGGCAGGAAGGAAATGACTGCAATCACTGCGGAAAAGACCGCAAGTAAGGTTATTTTTTTACCGTTTTTCATAATAATTACCTCCAATACTGCTCCCCGAGGGGATGTAGTTTAAGACAATTTACTTTTCGTTCTTTTTGTAGACCTGCATCAAGCCGTCGAGCAGAAGATTATCATCGATGATGATCTCCCTGTTACAATGGGCAGTCACGCGGGTCGCAAGTCCGCCCGTAGCCACGACTGTGGCACTCTCGCCGAGCTCCTTTTCCATACGGTCGGCCAAGCCGTCAAGCATAGCCGCCGCACCGATTATGAGTCCCGACTTGATACAGTCGGCGGTGTTGGCGCCGATGACCTTTGAGGGAGCCTCAAGCTCGACAAAGGGAAGCTGAGCGGTTTTGGTCGCAAGGGCGGTCATAGTGGTGGCGGGTCCTGCGGCGATAGCCCCTCCGATCATCGCGCCCGAGCGGTCGAGCACGGCCACGGTGGTAGCGGTGCCGAGGTCGAAAACGATGCAGGGTAGGGGATACTTGGCAAGCGCACCCACACAGCCTGCCACAAGGTCAGCGCCGAGTTGAGCAGGGTTGTCGATGCGGATGTTCAGTCCCGTTTTCACGCCCGGTCCGATGACCACGGGGTCAACGTCAAACAGACGCTTTACCGCAATCTTCAGGGCGGACCCAACCGATGGCACTACCGAACTGATAGCGGCGCCCTTGATCTGTTCACGCTCAATGCCGTAAAGGGTCAAAAGGCTGTTCAGATCCATAGCGTACTGGTCAGCGGTGCGATGCGCCTCGGTAGCGAAGCGTGCGGTGAAGTTCAGTCGGTCGCCGTCATAGGCGCCGAGGGTGATGTTGGTGTTGCCAACATCGATGGCTAAGATCATTCAGTACTCCTCCTTTAAGATGGAATCTGTTGTTATTTTATTACATCCAAGCCGAAATTTCAAGTGTTATGTAAATTATCGTCAAGAGCGGCCTTTGGTGCCGATTCGGCAGGCAAAGCGTACGTTGCCGTCCTCGCCCAAGCTCTTGGCAACTATCTCGCCCTCGTTTCTGCGTGAGAGCAGGGACAGCTTTTCGCCTGCTCTGACCTCCTTGCGATAGTCGAGCTGAAAAAATTCCATCTCCTCGTCCTCGCGCAAGGGCACCGCGTCCAAGACGAAGTTGGCATACTTGGTGTTGTTGACGTGGCCGTTCATATCGAGGTCGCAGAAGCCTGCGGTCAGGTCAAAGGGCTGACCCTCAGGCTCAAAATCGCGAAGTTTGGCGGTCTTGTCCTCGAGGGCAAGGGTGTCGCAAAACTCATCGAGGGGGTAAATGTCGGTGGCAGGCAGAAGCTTTCTCTCGGTGCTGTGCATAAACACCCACTCGGACGTGCCTTTTACTACCGGTTGACCGTCCTCGTCCTCAATGATATAGTCGCGGCGGCAGGAGGCCCTTGTGGGCGGAAGCGGCCAGGTGGTGACCTTTACGCGACTGTAAAGGGGAGGAGTGCGCAGAATCTGAAACCTCACGCGCACGATGACCCACAGCACGTCCTTTTGGAGCATAGAGTCAAAGCCGACACCCAGCTCGTAGGCGTGCCTGCCTGCCGCATTCTGAAAAAGGTCGAGCACGGCGCTCGGCATCAGCTTGCGTCGGCAATCGAAATCGTTGGTGCGCAGGGTGTATTCGTAAGCGGCAACGGGCTTCATACCGTCCCTCCTTGTTTTCAATCTGTTTCCTTGATTATACAGCAAAACGGGAAATAATACAACTGATTTTCTTATAATGACAGGTTGTCAAAGTAAAATGTTGACAAAGCCGTCGGTATGTTGTACTATTGTATTAGCACAATAATACAAGGTGAAATAAAGGAGGTGAAAGAATGGCGTGGAGCTTTTCCTCAGACAGACCTGTATATCTGCAGATAGCCGAACGAATCAAGAAGGCGGTGCTGTCGGGCGAATATACGGCAGGGGAACAGTTGCCTACGGTGCGACAGTTAGCATTGGAGGCGGCGGTGAATCCGAATACGGTTCAGCACGCGTTTGTGGAACTTGAGGACGAGGGCATCATCATTTCGAAGGGAACTCTGGGACGATTTGTGACCGAGGATATGGGAGTGATTGAGGTTTGCCGAAGAGAAATGGCAGAAAAGCTCGTAAAAAACTTTGTTGATAGCATAGCAGAACTGTCTATACCGTTGGAACAGGCCATAGAGATGGTCAAGGAGGTAGAAAATGAACATTCTTGAATGTAAAAATCTGACGAAAGGATACAACAAAAACTTTCGTGTTCTTAATAATTTCAATTTAACCGTACCGTCGGGCAGAATTGTTGGACTTTTGGGCCCTAACGGATGCGGAAAGACCACCCTTATAAAGCTGGTTGCAGGAATACTGCAGGCCGATTACGGCGAGATATCGGTAGGGGGTGTGCCTGTCGGCGAGAAGAGCAAGGCGTTGGTGTCCTACCTGCCCGAGCGCCCCTATTTCAGCACCAATATGAAGGTGGAAGGTATGGTGCGTTATTTCGAGGAGTTCTACTCCGATTTCGATCCATCGAGGGCATACAGGCTGCTGTCCGACCTGAACATCGACCCCAAGGCAAACCTGAGATCGCTTTCCAAGGGCACCAAGGAGAAGGTGCAGCTGATACTCGTAATGTCGCGCAACGCCAAGCTTTACCTGCTTGATGAGCCCATCGCGGGCGTTGACCCTGCAGCACGCGAATATATTCTCAGCACCATCGTTGAAAACTACAATACCGAGGCATCCATAATAATCACAACCCACCTCATCTCCGATGTTGAGCAGGTGCTGGACGATTTTGTTTTTCTTTCCTTCGGGGGCACGGTGCTCAAATGCGGTAACGCCGAAGAGGTGCGAAACGAAAGCGGAAAATCTTTGGATCAGTTGTTCAGGGAGGTGTTCAAATGCTGAAGAAACTGTTGAAATACGATCTGGGCACGGTTATGAAGTATTGGTGGATAGCGGCAGTAACCGTTATCGGATTGTCGATCCTGAGCGGCTTCAGTATATCGGTATTGTCGGTCGATGCGGTATACCTTAACGTGATGATATATATCATAGCGATAATGGTCATTTTTGCAACCGCGCTATCCTATTCGGCCTTTATGATACTAACGATAGTCTTCATCTTCGTGCGGTTTTATAAAAACTTCTTTTCCGATGAAGGATATCTCACCTTCACCCTGCCCGTTAAGCGTTCCCAGCTTCTGAATTCAAAGCTCATCACTGCAGTGATCACTACATCGGCGACTGCGGTAGTGACCTTCGCGGGACTGGCTGCACTTTTCTGTATAGGTCTTTCGCAGGTGCCTGAATTCTGGGAAGAATTAAAATTGGCGATGGATGAGGCGATCGACTATCTGGGCGCATATTCTGTTGTTTACATAGTTGAGTTTATCCTGTTGATGTTTTTGTCAACCTTGTTCTCGGTCCTGTGCCTGTTTAACTGCATTACCTTTGGTGCCGTTATCGTCAAAAAGGCCAAGGTTATTGCCGCCAT
>JAZTZA010000032.1:0-1136 GCA_045637185.1 Acutalibacteraceae bacterium | reverse complement strand
GTATGCTACCATAAAAAGAGGAACTATTATGAATATGGCAGACCAAACAACATAAGGCGACGCTACCTGCGGACTACCAATCGAAGTTTTCTTCATTTTCAGTATCCTCCGCAGGTTCTGTATCGCTTAAATGGTCAATTTCGTCACTATAGCTGCTGTAATCACCGAATTTGCCCGAATATTCAGATTTTTTCATAATGTGGATTGCGTCAGGCTCAATATACAGGCCAACTGTGTCTCCCTCAAAGGCCTCGTCGGTCGTCTGTATCATCCACTTAAAGCCGCCGATGTCGACAATAATCTCATAGTGAACGCCAAGGAAGGTAACAGAGGTTACAACTCCTGTGAGCATACCTTTTTCCTTGGGCACGATATCAACATCCTCAGGACGAACAACAACATCAACAGCCTCATTCTTGCCAAAGCCTTTATCTAAGCATTCGAATTTACGCCCCGAAAACTCGGCTAAAAAGTCTTCTCTCATAATACCGTCAAGTATGTTAGATTCTCCAATAAAATCGGCAACAAAGGCATTTTCAGGCTCGTTATAAATATCCTTAGGCGTTCCTATCTGCTGAATTTTGCCGCTATCCATAACTACGACCGTGTCGGACATTGTCAGGGCTTCTTCTTGGTCGTGGGTGACAAAAATAAAGGTAATTCCAAGCGATTGCTGAATTTTTTTTAGCTCGACCTGCATATCCTTGCGAAGTTTAAGGTCAAGCGCGGCAAGAGGTTCGTCAAGAAGAAGAACTCTAGGCTCGTTTGCAAGAGCGCGGGCAATCGCAACACGTTGCTGCTGACCGCCTGAGAGGGTGTCTATTTTGCGTTTTTCAAGCCCCTCAAGATTTACAAGCTTTAGCATTTCGGCAACCTTTGCTTTAATCTCGCTTTCCTTTGCTTTTTTTACTCTCATACCAAAGGCAATGTTTTCATATACGTTCAGGTGAGGGAAAAGGGCATAACGCTGAAAAATCGTATTAACCTGACGTTTATACGACTGAACACCGTTAATTCTCTTTCCTTCAAATAAAACATCCCCACTGTCAGGTTCTTCAAAGCCGCCTATTATACGGAGGGTTGTTGTCTTACCGCAGCCCGAGGGACCCAGCAGGGTAACAAACTCTCCGTCCTTG
>JAZTZA010000031.1:0-1394 GCA_045637185.1 Acutalibacteraceae bacterium | reverse complement strand
CAGATGGCCGGCAACGTCGACGATCGCGACCTTCAGCCCTGCTTCAACTAAGTTTTCCGCCATCTCCACGCCGATATATCCGCCGCCGATGACCACGGCCGAGCGCGGCTTTGCCGTATCAATATAGTTCTTGATCTTTAAGGTATCGGGTATGTTGCGAAGGGTGAAAACGTTGCTACCGTCAGCACCCTCAATATTAGGCCGTATCGGCTCGGCACCCATAGACAAAATGAGGTTATCGTAGCTTTCTTCATAGGTTTCGCCCGTGCGAAGGTTTTTGATCGTGACGGTCTTGGTATCGGGATTGATCTCAACCGCCTCATTGAGCACTCTGACGTCGATATGAAAACGCGCCTTAAAGCTTTGGGGTGTTTGGAGAGTCAAGTCCTCGCGGTCGGTGATGACACCGCCGATATAATACGGCAGACCGCAGTTGGCAAAGGACACATATTCGCCACGCTCCAAAATGATGATTTCGGCTTTTTCATCCAGTCTGCGAAGTCGCGCCGCCGCCGTGGCGCCGCCTGCAACACCGCCTATGATAACGGTTTTCATCCTGTTCACCTCTTTACAACGATTTTTATATAAATATTATACCATTTTTTGCGGCTTTTCTCAATCCCTTTTTCTTTGAATATCCGCCCTCGAATTGGCAAGAATAGTTAATAGTAAACAAACGGAGGTAATGAAATGTTCAAACACGAAAAGATGCTTTTTCATCCCGTAGAGGTGGAGAGACCTAACCCGCAGTATGCGGCGCTTTTGCAGGAACAGCTCGGCGGCGGCAACGGCGAGCTGAAGGCGGCAATGCAGTATATGTCCCAGAGTTTTCGAATCAAAGACCCCGAGATCAAGGATCTGTTCCTCGACATTGCAGCGGAGGAGCTCGGTCACATGGAGATGGTGGCACAGACCATCAACCTCTTAAACGGTCACGACGTGGACACCGCAAAGGTGCCCTGCGGAGAGATCCAATCCCACGTGGTTCTCGGTCTTAATCCCGGTCTTATCAACGCTTCGGGGTATTCCTGGACGGCTGATTACGTGACGGTTACGGGAGACTTGTGCGCCGACCTACTCAGCAACATCGCATCCGAACAGCGTGCGAAGGTGGTTTACGAATACCTTTACCGCCAGATCGACGACAAGAAGGTGCGAGAGACCATCGATTTCCTCTTGAACCGCGAGGAAGCCCACAATCAGATGTTCCGCGATGCCTTTAACAAGGTGCAGAACTCCGGCTCCAACCGTGATTTCGGCACAACCAAAGCCGCGAAAATGTATTTCTCCATGTCTGACCCCGGTCCCAACGCATTTGCGACGGGTGATACAAAGCCCGTATCTTTCGATAAGTAAAGGAAAAGCCGATGAGGTGGCGAGAACCATCCCATCGG
>JAZTZA010000030.1:0-3779 GCA_045637185.1 Acutalibacteraceae bacterium | reverse complement strand
ACCGTCTCAAGCCCTGCCATACGGCTTGCGCGCCAACGCCGTTCGCCTGCGACTATCTCATAGCCGAGGTTGGCCATAGTCCTGACGGTGATGGGCTGAAGCAGTCCATACTGCTTTATGCTGTCGGCCAACTCGGCGAGTGCCGCCTCGTCAAACTGACGTCGAGGCTGCTCGCGGTTGGGCTCGATCTCGGTAATTCGAAGCTCGGTTACGGCGTTTTCACTAACTGCGTTGTCGGAGAAAAGGTAATCCAAGCCCCTGTTAAGTCCGTGTTTTCTGTTGCTTGCCATAATGCTCCCCCTTACTTCCTGTTTATTTCGGCGGCGAGGGCGTCATAGGCCAACGCGCCCTTGTTCGAGCGGTCAAAGTACTGTATCGGCTGGCCGAAGCTGGGCGCCTCGCTCAGCCTGACGGTACGCGGAATGACCGTTTTGAATACCTTGCGCGGAAAATATTTCTTGACCTCGGCCACCACCTGCTGAGTCAGGTTGAGACGCCCGTCGAACATTGTCAGCAGTACACCCTCAAGCTCGAGCAAGGGATTGTACTTCTGGCGAATGAGTCGCACCGTCGACATAAGCTGAGAGAGGCCTTCGAGGGCGTAGTACTCGCATTGAATGGGTACAAGCACCGTGTCGGAGGCGGTCAGCGCGTTGAGGGTGATGAGCCCCAGCGATGGCGGACAGTCGAGGAGTATGTAGTCGTATTTACTGCGAACGTGGGAGATGGCCGCCTTGAGCAAGGCCTCGCGCTTGGGCAGGTCGATCATCTCGATCTCGGCGCCTGCGAGGTCCATATTGCTCGGCACCACCGACACCCCTTCAAACCCAGTCTCGACGGTGGCTTCATCAATTTTTGCCGACTTGGTCAGCACGTCGTAGCTCGACAGGCGGATGTCTCGCTTGTTAAGGCCGTAGCCGCTGGTGGAGTTGCCCTGCGGGTCGATGTCGATGAGCAGAACCTTGCACCCCTGCCTGCCGAGACCGGCGGCGAGGTTGACGGCGGTGGTGGTCTTTCCGACCCCGCCCTTTTGGTTTACGATTGAAATTACCTTGCTCATTGACATCCCTCTCCTCGTTGTGTAATCAAAGTATAACACATCGCAAGAGATTTTGGAAGAAAAAAATGCGATTTGACGAAAAAAGGAATGTTTCACGTGAAACATTCCTTTTTTTATGGCTTACAACGGTCGCTTGGGGATATACACCGTATATTCAATGTAGTCGTCGGTCTCGGTCTCGGCCGAGCGCGCGTCAAGACCCGAGCGGCGAATGGTGTCCACCGCCTTGGTCAGCGTGTTCAGGTAAATGCGCAGGTCGCGCACGACGGGGATGCGCATCGCGTGGAAGACCTCGGGGGTCAATTCGCTTCTGCTCGGTGCGAGCAGGTCGTCGATGTACTTTTCTGCCTCGACGATGGGCATCTGACGCGCAATTATCTCGTTCAGGGCGTCGTCACGCTCGGCTTCGTCGTCGATGCGCAACAATGCGCGCGCGTGCCTCTCGGTCAGCCTTGCCGCGACGATGCGCTTTCGCTGGTCCTCGGTCAAGCGGAGCAGGCGTAGCTTATTTGCCACCGTCGATTGCGCCTTGCCGAGCCGCTGCGCCACCTCGAACTGCGGCACGCCCCACTCGTCCATCAGCCGACGTATCGCCTCCGCCTCCTCAAATGCGTTGAGGTCCTCGCGCTGCATATTTTCAATCAGTCCGAGGGTGGCGGCGCGCTTGTCGTCGGCTCGCATTTCGATGCAGGGCACCCTGTTCAGCCCTGCGATGCGCGCGGCACGCAGTCGGCGTTCCCCTGCTATCAGCTCGTAGCTCCCGTCCTCGCGCCGACGCACCGAAAGGGGTTGCAAAAGCCCGTTTCTGCGGATGCTTTCGCTCAGCCCCATCAGCTCCGCCTCGTCAAAGACGTTGCGCGGCTGATACCTGCTCGGCCTTATCGACTCAATCGGAAGATGAATTAAACGACCGTTCTTAGACTTGATTGCAAAAAACAAACCATCGCCTCCAGCTTGTCCGCGCGTGTGCGCCGTTTGGTACAAGTATAAGGCGATGGCAAAATAAAATCTATGCTTTTCGGTCGCAAAAGACGACGGCGTCCGTCGGCATTTTCGGGGTTAAAGGGGCTTTTTTGCAATTTTAGCGGAACACCGAGGATATTCGGTCGGAGTTTGCGATGACTTTTTGACTTTCAGCAGGGTGCGTTCGCTCGAATCGGCGAGCAAAAGGGTGTGGGAGCCGTCGATCTCGCCCCCCATAACCGACAGACAGTGCTGAGCATCGGCAATCTCCTGCTCGCTCAGTTTTCCCTTCATCGCGATGAGTGCGCCACCCACCTTTACAAAGCCGAGGCAGTACTCGCCGAGCAAGCGCAGTTCGGCAACGGCTCTCGCGGTCGCAAAATCGAAGCTCTCGCGCAGATCGGCCTTCACCGCCGCCTCTTCGGCGCGGGAATGCAGGGCGTTTACCTCAAGCCCGAGTTCGCGGGCCACCTCGCTGAGAAAGGTGATGCGCTTGTTGGTGCCGTCAAGCAGGGTGACCGACATATCGGGACGGGCTATCTTGACGGGCATGCCGGGGAAGCCTGCGCCGCTGCCGACGTCGATAAGGCTGGCCTTGTCATGTGGCTGTGCGGCGAGGAAAAAGGACAAACTGTCGGCAAAATGACGGGTCACGATGGCCTCGGGCTCGGTGATAGCGGTAAGATTTATCTTTTTGTTCCACTCAACCAGCAGGTTGGCATAGCGGTCGAATCGCTCGATAGCGAGGGCATCGAGCTCAATGCCAAAGGGGGCACATTCCCGTTTAAGTTGTTCGGCGTTTATCAGCATTGGCCGTCCTCCTTGTTAAGATAGATAAGCAGCACCGTCACGTCGGCAGGGTTGACACCCGAAATGCCGGTCGCCTGTCCGATGCTCATCGGTCGAATTTTTGCGAGCTTCTCCCTTGCCTCCTCGCGCAAGCCGGTCACCGCGTTGTAATCGATGTCGGAAGGTATCTTCTTGCGCTCAAGTCGGCGAAGCTCGTTGATCTGCGCCTGCTGGCGCTTGAGGTAGCCCTCGTACTTGATCTCAACCTCCACTTTTTCTGCCACGTCGGCAGGCAGGTCGGGTCGGGTCGGGTCAAAGGGGGCAAGGTCAGCATATTTCAGTTGCGGACGGCGAATGAGGTCGTCAAGCCGCACTCCTGTGGTAAGGGGCGATGTTTCACGTGAAACAAGCAGGGCGTTGAGTTCCTCGCTCGGCGCAAGTGTGACCGACCGCACGCGCGCGATCTCGCCCTCTTTTTGCGAGAGTCGGCGCTGATACCTTTCCCACGCGGCATCGGTGACCAGTCCGATCTCCCGTCCGCGAGGAGTAAGACGCTCGTCGGCGTTATCCTGACGGAGCAACAGGCGATATTCCGACCGCGAGGTCATCATTCGGTAGGGGTCGGTGCAGCCCTTGGTGACGAGGTCGTCAATGAGGGTGCCGATGTAGGACGACGAGCGTTCAAGCACGAATTCGGGGAAGCCCTTGACATAGCGGGCGGCATTGATGCCTGCCACCAGACCCTGTCCCGCCGCCTCCTCATAACCTGAGGAGCCGTTGAACTGGCCTGCGCCATAAAGCCCCTTGTGGTCGCGCAGGGCGGGGGTGGGCAAAAGGGCGGTCGGGTGGATGCAGTCGTACTCGATGGCGTAGGCGGGGCGCATTATCTGCGCGTTTTCAAGGCCTGGGATGGTGCGGTAAAAGGCTACCTGCACCTCCTCGGGCAGAGAGGAGGAGGCGCCTTGAA
>JAZTZA010000029.1:0-5335 GCA_045637185.1 Acutalibacteraceae bacterium | reverse complement strand
TTTCGGTTGAGGGTAAGCCCTTGATATTAGCCTCTATCAGAACACAGTTCCTTTTCTGATAAAAATTAACTTGTCCGAAAAGGTTTGGAAATTCGCTCGTGCCGCGAATACTTGCCGTTGCGTTCGGAAGAGCCCAGTTTCTGTTCATACGATCACCTCGCCTTAATATATGCCTTTTGATAAATTTAGGTTACAGTTTTGTTTGCTTGTTATAAACGGATATTGAAAGTCGTACCGACTTTTGTTATAATAATTTTAACCAAATCGGGAGGAGATAATTGTGAATAAACGGCTTACGGTGAAAAATGAATTCGGTAATGTTGTTTGTTGCGTTTTGTCGGGCGCGGAGCCTTACCAACAGCAGTTGATGGAGGTGCTCTCCATCCACGCAGGCTACGGACTTACGGTCGACTTCGACGAGGAGTCGGTTGCCGTCAGGGACTACCGTACAAATGAGACCCTCGGCACCTTCAAGGTGCTGTCCTTTGAGGACACCGACGAGCCGATTTGCCTCAACTGGCGGGAGATATGACCCCGCCTTCACCTTGCGCCCCTACCGCACATATGTTATAATCATCAAGGTCATTTAACCAACATAAAAATACGTACCAATCGGGAGGAAAACACGAAATGATTTACGCAGCGCTGTCACTTTTTGCGGTGACCTATGTTTTAATGCTTGTGTTCAGCAAATACAGGCCTTACATAGCCCTATCATCCGCACTCATCTTCATCGTCACGGGGATGCTTTCCCTCGACAGCATCATCGGTGCAATCGACTTTAACGTGCTGCTGATGATAGCGGGAACAATGGGAATAGTCGCCCTGTTCATCGAAAGCAAGATGCCCGAGTTGCTTGCCGATTTGATTATGGAAAAGGTGCCCAATATTAAATGGGCGGCCATAGCGATGGCTCTCTTTGCGGGTGTTATTTCTGCCTTCGTCGACAACGTGGCCACCGTTCTTATGATAGCCCCCGTTGCCCTCGAGGTGTGCAAAAAGCTGAAGACCAATCCCGTTCCCTTCATCATAGCGATTGCCGTTTCATCAAATCTGCAGGGAGCGGCCACCTTGGTCGGCGACACCACTGCCATTATGCTTGGTTCTGCGCTCGATATGAGCTTTATGGACTTCTTCTGGTACAAGGGCAGACCGAGCATATTCTTTGCGGTTGAGCTCGGTGCGGTCCTTTCGGCCTTGATATTGGCCTTCCTCTTCCGAAAGGAAAAGGCACCCATCCCCAAGACCAACCAGCGCACTAAGGTCACCGACTATGTCCCGACGGTTTTGCTCGTCTCAACGATACTGTTGCTGATCGTCGCCTCCTTTATTCCCAACAAACCCGACGTTACAAACGGACTTATCTGCTGCGGACTGCTTTTGATAGGCCTTGTTTACAACCTTATTAAAAAGAAGACCTTTACCGCCGTTACCTCACCCCTTAAGGAGATCGACTTCGAAACGATCGGACTTCTGCTCGGCCTTTTCTTGATGATCGGCGGCATCGCAGAGCAGGGCGTTATCGATGCGGCGGCAGGACTGCTTGCCAAGGCGGGCGGTGGAAACATATTCTTCCTTTATACCGTTATAGTATGGGCATCGGTGCTCATTTCCGCCTTTATCGACAACATTCCATACGTTGCCACAATGATACCCGTTATCGCAGGACTTGCCGCAGCTCTTAACGTCGACCCGACGGTGCTTTACTTTGGTCTGCTCTCGGGTGCCACCCTCGGCGGAAACTGCACTCCCATCGGCGCGTCGGCCAATATTACGGGCATCGGTATCCTTCGCAAAGAGGGCTATACCGTCAAAAACTCCGACTTCTTTAAGATCGGCATACCCTTTACGATGGCCGCCATCATTCCTGCCTATATCTACCTGTGGATTATGTACGGAATCTAACCTTTTTGGAGGGAATGTATGAAAGATCGCTTCGGCGCGCCCGATTGGAAAAAATTCATACCTCAGCCCGTCTGCGAGGCGCATCCCGAGTACAACGAGCTTTACAACAAGGCGTGGGAGCTTGCTTTTGACCATATAAAGAGCATCGACGGCCTGCCGCAGACGCCCTATATGGATGAGGCCTTCTGCGATACGCAGTTGTGGATCTGGGACTCCTGCTTTATGGCGCTTTTCTGTAAATATGCGCGCGAGGTCTTTCCGGGTGTCGAAACGCTGAACAATTTTTACGAGGTGCTTTATAACGGCAAACGGTTGCCTTGCGTCATGCCCACCGAGGCTGAGCCTGAGTGGACCCAAAGAACTGTCGGCGAGCCCTATGAGATAAAGGTGCACATCGCCGACAATCCACCCCTTTTTGCCTGGGCGGAGTATGAAAACGCCCTCGCTCGCGGCGACCTTGACTATGTAAAAGAATTGCTCTACTCTCGCAAGGTGTTGCAAAAGCATTATGATTGGATAGAGTCCCTGCGCGAGCCTACAAACGTGGAGGGAGTTTTCTGTCAGACCCATCTTATCGCCGAGGAAAAGGGGTACAGATGGGAAGGCGGCTGTTCGGGAATGGATAACACCCCCCGAGGACGAAGGGGTGAAAGTGCCGTCGAGTCGCGACCCAACAACCCCGATATGCTGTGGCTCGATGCCCTATGCCAGCAGGCGCTGTCGGCCAAATGCATTTCAAAGCTGTTCGCGCTGGTCGGCGATACAAAGAACGAAGCCAAATGGCAGAGCCGTTTTGCCGAAAAGCAGGACATCATTAACCAATACTACTGGGACGAAGCCGACGGATTCTACTACGATATCGATGCCGTAAGCGGCGAGCCTTATAAGGTTATGACCGTCGCGACCTATTGGGCGCTGACGGCAGGGGTCGCGACGGACAAGCAGGCCGAGCGGCTGGCTGCGCAGTTGGAAAACCCTGTAACCTTCGGCGGAAGCGTGCCGCTTGTATCGTTGGCAAGAAACGACCCCGACTTCAAGCCCGACGGCGAATATTGGCGCGGCTCGGTGTGGCTGCCGACTGCCTACGCCGCTCTTAAAGGGCTGACCAATTATAGCCTGCATTCTCAGGCTCACAGGGCGGCCGAGGGTCTGCTTGACCATATGGCGCGCACCTATTTTGAGCATCAACCCCACACCATCTGGGAGTGCTATTCACCCTGCGAGGCCAAGCCTGCCTTTAACGAAAGGCGGCGCAGGGAGTACGTGCGCCCCGATTTCTGCGGCTGGTCTGCTCTCGGCCCGATTGCAGTTTATATCGAGCACCTGCTCGGCTTCCATACCGTTGACGCCTTTGCAAAGAGGGTGGAATGGGCGAGACCTGACCGACTTGCAGGAAATATCGGTATTAAAAATCTCCGCTTCGGTGATATTGTCACCGATATAACGGCCTGCGGCGATGAGTGTACCGTTATATCAAACGGTGAATACACCCTTGTGATAAACGGAGTCAGCCATTCTATAGCAGTAGGAGAGAACCGATTTTTATTGTGAGAGCTTTTGGCCGACTGTATAAATTAACAAGCAAAAAACGGACACAACGCGTTATTGCGTTATGTCCGTTTTTTTACAATAAATAGGAAAATGTAGGTTATATTGAATAAAAATATAAAAAAAGGCCCATAATTTTGATGGCGATATAAAAAATATCAAGATTTTTTTATAGAATTATTTGAGAATGTTTAATATAATTAAGCTAAAGGAAGATTTAAAGGTCTGCTAAGAGGACTAGTCTGATGGATGGGTGTGTTTATGATAAAAGCTGCAACTTCAACACGGTTTTTCGGATTTAAGGAAGAAGCGGGGCAAAATCCCTACTGCGGAATTATGAGCTTCCAGCGTTTTCGCGGTGAGGAGCTTTATTCGGATATTGTTGTAAAACCTGAAAACAATGGTTGCGAGACTGAAGATGTAGAATGCTATCCGATACCTGATCATGTTCCTCAGGAGGGTAGAGGTCAGGGGTACTACCCCGACAACACCATCGCATATATACGGGTTCTTTGGAAGGATTTCGAGGTTGAACGCGGTGTATACAATTACAAATTTATCGAGGATATTATTGAGAAAGCGCGTGCCCATTCACAATCCCTGATATTCCGCCTGATGCCTCATAGCACTTGTGCGAGGGATGACGTCCCCGAATGGCTTAAGGGAATGATCGATTGCCCCGAAAGGCCCGACGGAAAGCGTGTTAAGGATTCTCCGACCGATCCGCTGTTTATTGACCTTTTCTGTGAAGCGATCGAGAAGCTAGGCGAGCGGTTTGACTGCGACCCGACCTTTGATGCCATCGATATGTGCCTGCCGGGCGCGTGGGGAGAAGGACATAAGCTTGAGCTTTTCAGCGATGCCCAGATATTAAAGCTCTTCGATACATTCCTGAACAGCTTTAAGCATACACAGCTTTTTTCTCAATGCCATCGCACCGAGTTTTTGCATTACGCAAAGCAGAGGACCAACATCGGTTGGCGTGCCGACGGTCTGGGCGACCCATCGCTGACAAACGACAGGTATGTTAAAAGCATCGCTCAGATAAGCGATTTTTGGGAGACCGCCCCCGTTTCCTTTGAGTCGTATTGGTGGATGTCTGAATGGAAACGAAAAGGCTGGCCCATCGACGAATTAATAGATAAAACTCTTCAATGGCATATTACATCCTTTAATCCAAAATCCATCCCGATTCCGTACGAATGGGAGCCTAAGGTAAAGTATTGGCTGTCCAAAATGGGATATCATTACTCCATCGACAGCTTCTCTTATCCTGATCGTGCCAACCGCGGCGACGAGATCGAAACGGTGCTGAAGGTGGAGAATATAGGCGTTGCGCCTTCTTATCATAGTATCCCCTTGTTCGTCAGGCTTAAAGGGGAAGGCGAGTTTAACTATCGGACCGAGATCGATATAAAGAAATGGATGCCGGGCAAGCACACCGAAAGGATTTGCTTTGAACTGCCCGAATCCCTGCCGAGCGGCAAATACTCCATCGATATCTGCATATACGATGAGAATGTAAAGAATGTTTATTTTGCGACCGACGCTGAGTATCAAGACGGTTGGTACAGCGTTGGAGAGATATATGTAATTTAAGCAGCAGGAAGATTGATCAGGGTAACGAATTGATTACAGCAAGAGAGGTGGCCCCTTTGAAACACGAGATAATCAACATAGATATTGGCTACGGACACGGCGTGTCAAATTCCGGCAGTGCGGCGACTATGTCGGTCTATCTGGCGGATAATGCCGACTCGGTTGGCGGAGATAAAAAAAGACCGACGGTCATAATATGTCCCGGTGGAGCCTACGGAAGTATCTCTGACCGCGAAGCAGAGCCGGTCGTGCTGAAGTTTTTGGCCGAGGACTGCAATGCAAT
>JAZTZA010000028.1:0-1005 GCA_045637185.1 Acutalibacteraceae bacterium | reverse complement strand
TGTGACCTGCCGTCCGGAAAGAATTTGGCAGGCGCATTCCATCAGCCTCGGTTGGTGGTCATTGATCCCGACGTACTTGACACCCTGCCCGACGAATATATGCGTCACGGAATGGGCGAAATGATAAAATACGGCGCCATCCGTTCAGCCGACCTCTTTGAAAGGCTCGAAAAGTCGGAGCCCTTTGCCGATTTAGACCAAAACATCTGCGAATGTGTTGAGATAAAGGCCGACATTGTTGAGCGCGATTTCCGCGAAAACAATCAGCGCACCCTACTCAATTTCGGCCACACGGTCGGACACGCCATCGAGAAGCTCGAAAACTTCGAGGGGCTTTCGCACGGCGCGGCGGTCGCCATCGGTATGTGCGCCATCACCCGTGCGGCTGAAAAGGTGGAGCTTTGCCACCTTGGAAACGCGGCGCGCATCGAGGCCCTTTGCCGCAAGTACGGATTGCCGACCGACCACACCGCCACCCCCGAGGAGATCGAGGATGGCGCGATGTATGATAAAAAGCGGCTGGGCAACCGCGTTGTGCTTGCCCTTATCCGCAAGATAGGTGACAGTTTTGTATGCCCCATCGCAAGCAACGATCTGCATCAGTTGCTTGAGGGCTGTATAGGTAATAAACGATGATCGCACGCATCAGACCGACCGGCAGACTTTGCGGCAAGGTTCGCCTGCCCTCATCAAAAAGTGCCGCCCACCGCGCCCTCATCGCCGCCGCTGTTGCGACGGGGACAAGCAGGATATACGGCATCGACCTTTCCAACGATATTTCGGCCACCATTGAGGGACTGCGCGCCCTCGGTGCTACCGTCAATATCGGTGACGGGGTTATCGAGGTAGTGGGAATAGAACCTGTAAAGCAGGCGGTTGACATCAACTGCGGCGAATCGGGCTCGACCCTCAGATTTTTAATTCCCATTGCCGCCGCATACGGCATCGAGGCCACCTTTTACGGCTCGGGCCGACTTCCCGAGCGGCCGCTTGACGAGATAGTAA
>JAZTZA010000027.1:0-2814 GCA_045637185.1 Acutalibacteraceae bacterium | reverse complement strand
AGAGGGCGCACAGGAGCTGATGGACGATTTTGTTATGAAGCTTCGCATCGCCCGTCATCTTCGCACTCCCGAGTACAACGAGCTGTTCGGCGGAGACCCGATGTGGATAACCGAGGCGGTCGGCGGTATGGGCGAGGATGGCAGGACTCTTGTCACCAAGAACAGCTACCGTATGCTCAACACCCTCTACACCCTCGGCTCGTCACCCGAACCCAACCTGACGGTGCTGTGGTCGACCAAGTTGCCCGAGAATTTCAAAAAGTTCTGCGCCAAGGTCTCGGCCGACACCGACTCCATTCAGTATGAGAGCGATGACCTTATGCGCCCCATCTATGGTGACGATTATGCCATCGCCTGCTGCGTATCCGCAATGAAGGTGGGCAAGCAGATGCAGTTCTTCGGCGCAAGATGCAACCTTGCCAAGCTGCTGCTCCTCGCCATAAACGGCGGCTACGACACCTCGAGCGCCATGCACATCGGGCCCCAGATGCCCGTTATGACAGGCGATGTGCTCGACTATGACGAGGTTATGTCGCGAGTAGAGGTCTATATGACTTGGCTGTGCCACCTCTATGTCAACACGATGAACATCATCCACTATATGCACGATAAATATGCCTACGAAAAGAGTCAGATGGCCCTTCACGACACCTATGTTGATCGCTTTATGGCCTTTGGTATCGCGGGGCTTTCGGTTGTCGCCGACTCCGTGAGCGCCATCAAGTATGCGAAAGTCGAGCCCATCAAAGATGAGAACGCTTTCGTTGTGGACTTCAACACTACCGGCGACTTCCCCAAGTATGGCAACGACGACGACAGGGTCGACCTTATCGCCAAGGATATGGCCCACCGCGTTATAGAGGAGCTTCGCAAGACTCCCACCTACCGCAAGGCTGTTCATACCCTGTCGGTGCTGACCATTACCTCCAACGTAATGTACGGCAAGAACACGGGTGCCACCCCTGACGGACGTCCTGCCGCCGCTCCCTTTGCACCCGGTGCCAACCCGATGCATAACCGCGAGGAAAAGGGTGCGTTGGCCTCGCTCAACTCGGTGGCTAAGATCAGCTACGACGATTGCCGCGACGGCATCTCCAACACCTTCTCAATTACCCCCGAAGCGTTGGGCAGATGCGATGACGAGAGGATCGAAAACCTTGTTCACATCCTTGACGGATACTTCTCTAAGGGTGCGCATCACATCAACGTCAACGTCCTCAACCGCGAAACGCTTATGAAGGCCTATGAAAATCCCGAGGACTATCCTAACCTGACCATCCGCGTGTCAGGCTATGCGGTCAACTTCAACAAGCTCTCGCGCGAGCAACAGCGTGAGGTCATCAGCCGCACCTTCCACGAGTCCGTATGATGTCAGCGCAAGGCAGAGAATTGACGGGACGGGTCCACTCCATACAGAGTATGGGGACGCTGGACGGCCCCGGAGTAAGATTCGTGATCTTCGCTCAAGGGTGTCCCTTGCGATGCAAGTGCTGTCACAACCCTGACACCTGGAATATGGCGGGCGGAAAGGAATATACCCCCGAAGAGCTTGTTGCAAGCGCTCTCCGATTCAGAGAATATTTCGGTGAGGATGGCGGAGTTACTGTGTCGGGCGGCGAGCCGCTTTTGCAGGCGGAGTTTGTGGGCAGGTTGTTTGAGGTTTGTCACAGAGAAGGGCTGAACACCTGTCTTGATACTTCCGGTTGCATTCTGACCCCTGAGGTCAAGGTACTGCTTTCCCATACCGACAGGGTTCTGTTGGATATCAAATACACCGATGAGACCGCCTACCGCGAAAATGTCGGGTGCAGTCTGGCCGCGCCTTTGGCCTTTTTGGACTATCTTGAGGCCGAGAACATTCCCACTACTCTTCGGCAGGTAATCATCCCTACCGTCAACGATACCGAGGCGCAGGTGACTCGGTTTCGGCGCATAGCCCAGTCCCACGCCAATGTGGATAAGATGGAGCTGTTGCCATTTCGCAAGATCTGTCAGGTCAAGTATGACAGTTTGGGGATAGATTTTCCGTTTGGGCATCTTCCCGAGCCTGCTAAGGAGCAGATGAGCCTCTTGGAGCAGGTGTTGGGTGAATTAAGTTAAAAACCGTCGACAAAAGTCGCCGCTTTTTTGTGATAAGGAAAGAGAAGTTCATATTTTTGCAATGCCTCGGGTTCGAACTCTATCTATGCCAAAGCAAAACACCACCCTTTTGGATGGTGTTTTGCTTTGGCAGGGGCAGAAGGACTCGAACCCTCGGCACGCGGTTTTGGAGACCTGATACACTTCGGCAATTTTTCCGCATTATACCGCCATTTTTGAGCGTACAATCATTAATTTGACTATAATTTGACTATAATAACTAAAAATTAATTGTTTTGCCTTTTGATTTATTTAGCCAATTTTCTAATGCGTTTTTCTCTACAAAATACTTTCTTCCAATCTTAATGCTTGGAAAGGTTTTTGAATGTACAAGGTTATAAATCGTTCTGCTCCCACATTTTAAAATCACCTGTAAATCTTTTGTTGTATACATTACAGGACAATCATAACTACCAATGTTTTGAGTCACTATTAAATTTATCCTACCTTATTTAAATCATCTATCAATTTTATTATTTCATCCCAATTATAAATTCTATGAATTATATCAGTTAACTTGCTTTCATCTACATTTCTATTCCAAGGTTTGTCAAACAACACCTTCATATAATCTCCATGATATAAATTGTGCAGTCCATCATCTACAAGAATGTCGCCCTTAATGAGCGATTTATTGTTTGCTACTATTATGTGAGACCAAGGAATTTCGGGCAA
>JAZTZA010000026.1:0-2853 GCA_045637185.1 Acutalibacteraceae bacterium | reverse complement strand
CGAAAAGGCGCCGCGGTCGACAAGCGAGATGCGATAGCATCGCGGTGTCGGGCACCGCAAGAGTAAGCTGCGTAGCAGCGCGAAAATACACCGCCGCTTATAATTAATATTAGTTTAAAAATCGAATATCGAGGTGTGGCTCAGTTTGGTAGAGCGCTGCGTTCGGGACGCAGAGGCCGCAGGTTCAAGTCCTGTCACCTCGACCAGAAAAACCGACTTGTTTCGACAAGTCGGTTTTTCAACTAAATCCACCCTTGCGGGTGGGTGAAATATTGCTTCGCAATGTGAAATACGCCTGCGGCGTGTGAAATTCGCCTCGCCGGCGATTGGGTGGATTTAATTTCACTTGATGCGTTGGATCAAATTTCACAATTCACGAAGTGAATTATTTCACCGTGAGCGTAAGCGAACGATCTCACCAGTAACTGTGAGAGTTTTAATTCATACGCAAAAACAACAAAAGAACCCAAGGACAAAAGCCCTTGGGTTCTTACTATATCAGTTTCCTAATCTAATATTTATACCGCCGCCGGAGGAATTGTTGTCACTCTCTATGTTAAGGTAAGGAGTGAGACGCTGGGCAATATTTATGATGGGCATTGACTGAATATAAACCTTTCCCGGTCCTGTAATACGGGTGTGAAACAAGCCTTCGCCGCCAAAGAAAACGTTCTTGACTCCCTTGATGCTTTCAATATCCATACTGCAGCTCTCGCTCATCGCGGCAAGATAGCCTGTATCTACAATGATGCTTTGCCCTGCTGCGAGGTCATACTCTTTGCAGTGGCCGTCTATCTCTAAAAACACAAGGCCGTCGCCTGTAATTCTCTGCATAATGAAGCCTTCGCCGCCGAAAAGACCCTTGCCAAGCTTGTGATGGAAAAATACCGACAGTTCCAGACCTTTTTCCATAGCCAAAAAGCCACGCTTCTGCACAATGATACCGTTACCGTTGGTTACTCGATAGGGAATAATACTACCCGGGAAGGATGAAGCAAAGGCAATCATTCCGTTACCGCCGACAGCGGTGTACTCGTTCATAAAAATGGATTCACCCGAGAACATTCTGCCGAACACTTTTTTGAGTCCGCCGCCTGTGTTAGTTTCCATTTTCATATTAGGAGACATCCAACTCATAGCACCGCTTTCGGTGCAGAGGGTTTGGCCAACTTCAGGATAACAGATGACAACGGGTAAATTGCCGCCTTCGATTTCGTACTTTATCATATTCATCCCTCTTTCTGTTGTGGTACTTTAATAATAGCGTATTGTTTACATATATACAAGTATTTTCTATCAAAGACGAAAGTAAAAAACCGCTGATAATCAGCGGTTTATGTTTTTACCATTTTATATCGGAATTGATTTTCTTTGCCGAATCGTTATCGATATAGAGGGTGAAGTCGGGGTGGGTTTTGAGTATCGTGGCAGGAATCATATTGCTTAATTCACCTGTAAGAGTCTTGTAAACAGCGTCAGCCTTTACCGAATAGGGAACACAGCTTACTATCTTCTTACATCTCATAATCTGGTTTACCGACATCGAAACAGCCTGCTTGGGAACATCGTTAACGGTTTCGAACCAGCCTTCACCAACCTGCTGTTGCTTGCAGGTGTCGTTGAGATTTACAACGATGTAGGGCTCCTTTGTATCGAAGTTTGCAGGGGGGTCGTTGAAGGCGATGTGCGCGTTCTCGCCGATGCCGATCAAACCGATATCGATCGGAGCTTCGGAGATCTTTTCACACAGGAATTTGCGGTTTTCCTCGGTACCGTCAACAAAGAACACCTCTTTGAGTGAAACATGGGTGGTGAACTTCTCCTTAAGGTACTTTCTGAAGCTGGCAGGATGGGTCTCGGGCAGGTCGACATACTCATCCAAGTGGAACATAACGACCTTATCCCACATAACATCTTCTTTAATCAACGAAGAAAGCGTATCGAACTGTGAAGCGCCAGTCGAAAGGGCAATGCGTGCCTCGCCCTTCTCATTGATTACATCGTTGATTGCCTTCGCAACGAACTTAGCGGCACTCTGACCGAGTTCCACTCGGTCCTTACATATCCTGATTTCCATATTGAATTCCTCCTGATATTATGTTTTTGATATTGATATTGTCATCGAATATAACGATGTCAGCGTCACAACCCGCCGACAATCTGCCTTTAGCTGTAAGATTGAAGATCCTCGCAGGGACCTCGGTCATCATTGAGACTGCCTGCTCTACGGGTAGATCGGCTTGCTTGACCATTGTTCTAATAAGACGGTCTGCGGTTGCGATACTGCCTGCGAACGACTTTCTGTCAGGGAGCTTTGCAACTCCATCCTCAATGATGCAATGAACGGCTTCGTTGCGTTGGCCGAGGAAGGAGGTCTTTTGACCTGTCCCTGCGGCACGCATTGCGTCGGTAACAAGGCAAATGTGCTCTTTGTCCTTGCAGGAAAGTATCAGCCTTAGCAATTCTGCGGGCAAATGCTTGCCGTCAGCGATGATCTCGACATTCATATCGTTAAGCAGATATGCCGACTCAATGACACCAAGACGTCGATAGCCGTTATCTCGGGTTATTGTGGACATTCCTGAGTAAAGATGAGTGATGTCTCTGCAACCGATGTCGTACACACGCTTTACATCGTCGTATACGGCATCACTGTGGGCAATGGATGGAGAAATGTTACCCTCCAACAACGCCCTGCAAAATTTGTCCGAACCCTCAAGCTCAGGAGCAAAACTCCAACGGCTGATGATGTTGCCGTAATCATCGATAAGAGACATATATTCGCTCTGGTCAGGCTTTCTTATGTATTCGGGGTTTTGTGCGCCTGCCTGATTGAGTGAAAAGTATGGCCCC
>JAZTZA010000025.1:0-3031 GCA_045637185.1 Acutalibacteraceae bacterium | reverse complement strand
TCACCTGTCAGGAGGATGCGGCGCGGGTGCTGTTCGTGCTCGCCGACAGCGTGGGCAGGCGGTTGCGCGAACAGGGTCTGCTCGGCAGGTGCGTTTCGGGGGGGATGCGCACCAACGGGCTCGACTGCTTCAGTCGGCAGGTCACTCTCGAGCGGCCGACCGATATGACCGATGATATACATCGGACGGCCTGCCAACTGGTAGGCCACAACTACGACTGGTCGACGCCTATGCGGAGCATCGGTGTGACGGTCAGCGAGCTGACCTCCGTTTCGCAGGGGGTGCAGACCGATTTTTTCACCGATACTCAGCGGCGGCTCAGGCTGGAACGGCTGCAGGAGGTCTCCGACGGGCTGAAAGAGCGCTTCGGCAACAAGTGCATCCAGCCTGCCACCCTGCTTGCCGACAGAGAACTGACAGGGTTTGACCCCAAGAAAGACCACGTTATCCACCCTGTCGGGTGGTTTTAGGAGGAGCAGATAATGGAATATATGGATGTTACCGCGCGGTTTCTGCCTGACGGCAGGGTCGTGCCCCTGTGTATCAACTGGGAGGACGGACGGCGGTTCGAGATCGACCGCGTGATCGATATCAGGAGGGCCGCAAGTCTTAAAAAGGGGGGCGTGGGGCTTCGGTATACCTGCCGCATCTGCGGACAGGTGCGATACCTCTTTCTCGACGGCACCCGCTGGTTCTCCGACACGGCAGAGGGGTAAAAATAACGGGAGGCGAAACGCCTCCCCTACATTACTTCTTCACTCTTCACTTTTCACTCTTCACTCTTCACTTTTCACTCTTCACTTTTCACTCTTCACTAAAAAAGCACCCGAGGACGTCCTCGGGTGCTTTCATAACCATAGCTTAGGGTAAGATGTAGATGTCGACGGTGCGAACACCGAACTGGATACATTCCGAGCGGGTGTTGAAATAAAGGTCGACAACGCGGTTGGTGGTCTTTGCAAATCCGCCCGTGTCCTCGGCAACGGCATATCCGTAGATATAGGAGCCGTCGCTGCAACGGATGAACATCTTGGTGTGCAGGGGGATGATCTTGGTGTTGACCGCGATGTAGCCCGTGCGCGGAACCTTGCCGGTGCAGGTGCGGTTGCCCGTCCAGGTGTATGCAGAGGCCTTGCCGCTGATCTTCTTGGTATAGTTGACAGGGATTCCGTTGGCATCAAGTGCAAAATCGGCGGCGGGATCAAGTCCCGAAACGCACTTGCCCTTGATGGAGGAATAGGTGTTGGCGGCAGAGTTGTTTACGGTGGGGGTAACGGTGGTCACCTTTTTGGTGCCGACCGTCTTGACGGCCGAGACCGCCTCCTTGGTGATGACCTCGTCGATGACCTCGGTGCCGACGATCTCGCCGTTGACCAGCTTGTAGCGATAGGTCACCGCCTTGATTCCCGTTTTGCCGGCGGTGGTCTTGACCGTGCCCTCGTTCAGAGAGGAGGAATAGACCGTCTTGGTGGAAAAGGGTATGTTTACCTCTTTGATCTCGGTCTTGTAATCGACGTCGGTGACCACGATAGCCATATCGGACGAGAGGTCGGCGTCAAGCGCGTAGTTGATAAGGTCGTTCTCGTCGAGCTTGATGCCCGCCTCTTTGAGAGCGTCCTCAACGCTTCCACCGGTGGTCTCCAGCTTGTAGGTCTTGCCGTTGGCATCGACCGTTACGAAGAATGCACGCATCAAAGTGATGCTGCCCGTACCATTTTCAAAACCGCTGAAACGGTACTCGTCGGCGTTGTCCAATTTGACACCTGCTTCGTCGAGAATGGTGTCGGCATCGCCGCTGAGCGTGTAGACCGTTGTGACCTCGTCGCCGTCGCTGATGGACACGGCCTTGGTGGCGACGTCGAGGAAGGTTACGCTCAGAAGAGTGACGGCGGTCATGGCGGCGAGCAGCATATAAGGCTTGCGCATCGCACCCAGAGCGCGCGTCAATTGTTTGAAGCGAATCATAATAATCTCCTTGAAATAGGCTGTGGGAAGGTGCCGCACAGTCCTATTTTATTTCGGTAAAGGGGATTATATTCAAATTTTTGTCCAATGTCAACCTTTTTTCTTGCCATCTCTTTGGTAATCTTGCACAAAGAAAAACACTTGTTCGGCCAAAACCGCTTTTGAAAAAGCCCTCTGACAAGCTCAAAAAAAGGTTACAAAAGGGTTACAAACCGCATTGCTTGTGCAAGTTCACCGATTTTTGTGACCGCAGGTCACAAGTCCGAAATTCCGCGTGGTTAGTGGGTTTTTGGCGCCTTAAGGGCGCTTTAATGGGCTAAAATTCCGCGTTTTTTAGCCAGAATTAAGGTTGACGTAACAGCGGATATGTAAAATTATGGCATTTATTTTTCTATATTGTAAAAATAAATCCGAAAAATCGCTTAAAAATTTTTAAATTTTTTCGTTTTACGGGGTTATTTTGGGGCTTTCGGGGGTGTTTTGTGAGACTTAAGCCTCATAAATTATTCATTTTTCAATATTCATCATTCATTTTTCATCAGCTAACGGTGGAGATAGATCCCTACCCTACAAAACGCACTCCTTACATTATATATATAATATATACATACAAAAAACCCTCGGCGAGATTAAACTGCCGAGGGGTCTTACATTTATATATCAATAAACTCTCTAAACCGCGGGAGCATACCGATCTTGTCGGGCACGTGGGGCGGCATCTGCAAAATGTCGTGGCCGGGGAAATGGTTGCCCTCGATGAGTACGGGGCCGTCGGGTGTGACGGCGGTGTCCCAACCGACGTAGGCGGGGCCGTCGGCCATAGGCGCCGCCTTCTCGCACATCGCAAGCGACTCCTTCCAGAAGGGCAACTTGCGGCCGACGATGGCACAGTTTGTCATCGGGTGGGTGTCGTAGTAATTTGAGTCCTTGTCAAAGGGGGCCTACTCGATTCCGCCGCCCGCAAGGCGAATGGGGGCCGCCATACCGCCTGCGTTGATGTTATCGACGAAGCGGCCGCCGTTGCCGATGCGGATAAAGGCGTAGACGACGTGGGGCTTTTCGTCCC
>JAZTZA010000024.1:0-1576 GCA_045637185.1 Acutalibacteraceae bacterium | reverse complement strand
ATCATATCGTCGACGATGATAACATCCTTGCCCGAGATATCGTTGCCGAGGTACTCGTGAGCCTCGATAGGATTGCGTCCGTTAACGATGATGGAGTAGTTGCGGCGCTTGTAGAACATACCGAGGTCGACTCCGAGGACTGAGGAGTAGTAGATACAACGGCTCATTCCGCCCTCGTCGGGAGACACGATGGTGATGTTGTCCTTGTCGAGCTTGGCATCGGGAACGGCCTTCTTGAGAGCCTTGAGCATCTGGTAGGTCGGATGGACGTTTTCAAAGCCCGAAAGGGGAATAGCGTTCTGAACGCGGGGGTCGTGAGCGTCGAAGGTGATGATGTTGGTGACACCCATACTTACCAGCTCCTGCAGTGCGAGAGCGCAGTCGAGCGACTCGCGTGCGGAACGGCGATGCTGACGTCCCTCGTAGAGCATCGGCATAATGACGGTGATGCGGCGCGACTTACCGCCGAGAGCGGCTATGATGCGCTTAAGATCCTGAAAATGATCGTCGGGGCTCATAGGAACCAGCTGATCGTACATACGGTACTTGGTTCCGTGGTTAAACACGTCGCAGATGATGAAGATATCGTGGCCGCGAACGGAGTTCTTGACAAGACCTTTAGCCTCGCCCGAGCCGAAACGGGGACAGGTGATGGGAATGTTGTAGGTCTCCACATCATCACCGCGCCAATCACGGATATACTTATCCACCCTAGCGGCAATTTCCTCGCAACCGGGCATACTGATAATACCAAGCGGTCCGACAACTGAATAATCTTTTTCCGACATAATAAAGCCCCTCTTCTAAAATATTTTACATCCTACCGACATTGTAACATAAAATTTTACACATTACAACGGAAAATCTAATGTTAAAACGAAAAAATTTCGCCTATTTTTCGCCAAATTTTGTTCACTCTGATATAACTACGTTATATTTTTCGAGCAGTCGCACGGGTCGGTAGCTCAATTTGGATTTTCTGAGACCCTCAACGCCGTCATCTTCCTCGCGGTTGATGAAATTTACCCCCTCGGTCGCAAAGCGCTGTGCAAACTCGCTGACCATCACCTGATAGACTCCCGAATATTCGTGCAGGGCCTTTTCAACGTGGACAAAGAGGGTGTCGCCCATCACTTCACCGAGCGAAAGGGCAATGATCTCCCCGTCCAACTCAAGAAAGCCGCCGACACCTCCCATATCAAGGATATAGTCGAGCATCTGGATGCTTGCACGGCCCTCCTGACGCGAGACGTTGATGTCGTTCTGCCTCTCGTAGACGAACCTGCGGCAAAACTCAGCCGCTTTTTCAAGGTTGCACGGCTCTAACTTTACGAATTTGCATTCAGGGTAAAGGCGGCGAAAGCGGTTGACGTGATTGCGCTGACCGCTGAGCTTCTTTCCGGCAAAGGTCTTCATACTCTCGGCATCGTAAAGATAATCCCAATAATCGCGGTTGGTGTCGACCGATAATTTGCCGGCATATTTCTCCTCAAGAAAGGTAACCTCCTCGGCAGGCACGTCGGACATCGAAAAGGCTATCCCGTTGTCGCGTGCATATCTCTCAATGCTGTCGAGT
>JAZTZA010000023.1:0-5441 GCA_045637185.1 Acutalibacteraceae bacterium | reverse complement strand
TGATGCCGTCGATGGCAAAGCTGAGCATCTTCTTAAAGGGGTACTTGGACTTGCCTGCGAAGCGTTCGCGGCGGTCGTAGTAGACGATGTCACTGCGGTAGCCGATGTCGGTGACGATTCCGCGCAGAAAGAGGTTGGTCTCGCCGTATTGGGAAAGGGAGTCGAGGGCGCGGCGGCTCATCAGTCGGTAATCGGCGTGGTTATAGACAACGTCAGCGCCCATCAGGTGCATAAAGCGGTAAAAGCCCTGCGCCGTCGAACGTTTGAAGTGGGTGTCGGTCTTTCTCTCCTTGCGCACGCCGTAGACGATGTCACAGCCGTCGCGGAACTTAGCCACAAACTCGTCAAGCACCTCGATGTCGTCCTGCAGGTCGGCATCCATCGAAATGACGCAGTCGGCAAACTCCTTGGCCGTCATAAGTCCTGCGAAAAGGGCATTCTGATGTCCTCGGTTGCGGGCGAGCTTGACGCCGCAGACCCGCTCGTTTTCGGTGAAGGCACCTTCGATGAGCGACCAGGTGCTGTCCCTGCTTCCGTCGTCGACGAAAAGGATGCGGCTGTCAGGGTGGCAGGTGTCGGCCTCAATCATACGGGAGAGCTTGCCGTTTATCTGCTTGAGGGTCTCGGGCAATACCTCTTCTTCGTTGTAGCAGGGGATAACGAGATAAAGAATGGGTGCGCTACTCATTGGTTTCATCTCCTTGAGTTACTTTGGTTTCTTCCTCGGGCTCGGCAGGTGCAGCTGCCTCTTTCTCGGGCAGGTCGACCGGTGAGGTAAGGCAACCTGCATAGGCAGACTCGGCAATGTCGTAGATGGCCCATTGAGCCTGCGCCTGCTCGAGTTCGGGGTTGACGACCGCCATACATTCGGGGTGCTTCTTGCGCCACGCTCTGAAGAGCAAGAGATATGCGGCGAGAATCGCAAATCCGCTCAGGGTGATTATCCAGCCCGCCGTCATACCGGGGGTCTTGTAGTTGAAGCGGATGGTGTGGGTGCCCTCGGGCACGCGTACCGCCATAAAGCCGACGTTGGCCTTGACTATCTCAGCTTTCTTGCCGTCAACGGTGGCCGACCAGCCCTCGTCATAGGGCACCGAGTAGAAGACGAGGTTCTCTCTATCAAGTGTGACCTCGGCGGTGAATCCGCGGTTGTCGATGTCGATGGTGTTGCCCTCGGAGGTGGCACGAAGCTGGTCACAGTCCTCAAGGAAGCCTTCCTTATCGAAGCTTTCGGTGCTGTAAAGGTCGCCGTCGATGACCACGTCGAGAATGTCGTTGTACTTTTTGATATCCTTGTCCTCAAGCACGATTGCCTTGAGCATAAGGGCCGCCTTATTGCCGCCGTAATACTCCTCGACGGTGCTTCGGCTGACACACAGGTCATAGGTAAAACCGTAGGGGACATAGCGGTCGTTGACGTAGATATTATGTCCGTTCTGGGTATCGGAATAGCTCCAGCCGGGCATAGTGTCGGAATAGGAGCCCTCGGCAACGAAGTTGTTATCGTCGTCCGCCCAATCGAGCAGGTAGCGGACGCTGAGCAGTCCGCGTATGGCGTAATGGGAGGTATCGGGTCGGGTGGCAACGCTTCTTTCGATGCCGACGTAGTCGTAGAATTCAAAGACCGACACGGGCACGATGGAATGGAAGGCCTGAATGCTCGGGTATCCCATATACATAGCGGTGTTGTCCATTCCGTCGTAGACGTCGATACGCTCGCCGTCGTTGATGTCGAGGTCGATCTCGCCCCTTATCATATTGTCCACCAAGAAGTCGGTATCGTCCGAATGGGTCTTGCCCCAGCCGATGTGGACGGCTGAATAGATAAGGCTGACGGCGCAAACGGCGCAGACAAAGGCGCGCCAGAAGGCAGGCGACTGCTTGTTGATGGAGTGGATGTGCTCGCCGAGGCTGACCGATTCCTTGCGTTTGGAGAAGCCGGTGCGATAGAGCATAAGCAGGAGCATAATAAGCAGGGATGCAAGGGCGATTATGCACTCGGTCCAGAACCTTGCGGTGTAGAAGGTGCCGCCCTCGAGGTTGGCATCCTTATACAGACCGAAGTTGGTAAAGCCGCCCTCGATGGTGTGGAGGCTGGGCATAAGCCCGACCACAAGGGTGATGGCGGCGGTGATGCCGATGCTCCAACGGAATGCCGATGCCCAGTTTATCTCGGGGTCCTCAAGGGCCTGAACGGTGACAAGACAGAGGATGAGTATGGGCATATAGTACCAGCGCGCATAGTAGGAGTAGTTAAACATATAAAAGGCGCTGTTAAGGAAGGGGACAAGCGCCATTATAAGACAGGTGGTGATGATGCGCTTTTGCCAACTGCACTTCTTGGCCTGCAGCCAGGCGATGACTCCCGTCATACCGACCAAGGGGAGCCAGGCGCTCATAGAGGACCACTGATAGTCGTTGTTGGGGAAGAAGACAAGCCTCGCAGGGTTGTCGGGCGGGAAGAAGAAGGACTGCAGGATGTTGTAGAAGACCTGCGGCTCGCTGTAAATGATGGCGTTCCAGCCGACGAGGTAGCCGTTGACCCTGCCCATATTTGAAATGGCGAGGTAGGAGGGCAGCAGCAGAGCGGCCGCCATAATTACGCCGAGGACGGCCTCGAAGGCTATCCAGCCGAAGCGGGCAAGGGTCATCTTCCAACTCTTAGAGATAACCTTTATAAACCAGTAGATGATGAGGAATACCGCCATGCCGCAGAAGAAGAAATAGTTGGACACGGCGCAAATGCAGACCATAAAGGCAAAGCTGCCGCGTCGGTTTTCGGTGACCAGCCATTCGAACGAGAGCAGAAGCAGAGGGAAGAAAACTATCGCCTCGTGGAAGTGGTTGAAGAAGACGTTGTAGACCGAAAAGCCCGAAAAGGCGTAGAGCAGAGCGCCGATGAGGGCGTTATGGGTGTAACGGGTGAAGCGGCGGATGTAGCAGTAGGCCGTAAGGCTCGCGCAGGCGAACTTCAGCACGAGCAGGGGCCCCATAAGGTAGGGGACGACGCTTGTCGGGAAGATGAGGGTCAGCCAGAAGAAAGGACTGCCGAGCATATAGAAGCTGTAGGAGCCGACGAAGTTGGAGCCGAGGTCGGTGTTCCAGTTCCAGTACCAGTTGCCCGAGCGAATCGCCTCGTGGGCGAGTCGGTAAAAGGGAATCTGCTGAACGTTGAAGTCACCGTAGTAGAGGAAATACCCTCTGCCCAAAATCGTGTATATTCCAAACAGCAGGCCCGCGACCAAAAGGCCGAGAAAAAAGGCCTGTCCGTAGCGTTCTTTTTGCTTTACGGGAAGCAACAAGGCGGACACCTCCGATGTAAATATAAAAGTCATTGACTTATTATACCAAATAAAGTTATAATAATAAAGACATTTCTTATAAAATTTCAACCATTATATCGGAGAACAGAATATGAAGAGCAATTTTTATGCCTTATTGGCACGAATGAAGCACATCGACCGCTGGGGTCTGATGCGAAACACGAGGCGGGAAAGCCTGAGCGAGCATTGTCTCGACACCGCCTTTATGGCGCAGGCACTGGTCATAATTCATAACCGCCGCTTCGGAGGAAATCTCGACCCTGAGCACGCCGCCGTGCTTGCGATGTTCCAC
Source organism: Acutalibacteraceae bacterium (assembly GCA_045637185.1). GTDB lineage: Bacteria > Bacillota > Clostridia > Oscillospirales > Acutalibacteraceae > RGIG2206. The sequence goes on along the minus strand of JAZTZA010000023.1, from coordinate 1,826 downwards.
GACGCGTCGGAGATAATCACGGGTGATATGCCCACCCCCGTCAAGTATTTCAATCCCGAGATACGCACGGCATATCAGGCGGCCGAGGAGTCGGCCTGTCAGCGATTGGTCGACTGTCTGCCCGAGGATATGCGCGAGGACATCGCTCCCTACATCTTCACCGACAGGGACGAGGAGTACCGCCCCTTCATAAAGGCGGCGGACAAGCTCAGCGCCCTTGCCAAGTGTGTTGAGGAGAGGGGTATGGGCAACCGCGAGTTCAAGGATGCAGAAAAGGCGACCGTCGCCCATATACGCGAAATGAAACTGGGCGCCGCCGATGTCTTTTTGGACACCTTTATGGAGGCCTACGGACTGACCCTTGACGAGTTGACCGACAGGGCGTAGCTTTGAGTTTTAATGAATTTTAAGATAGCAAGAGGAGAGTGCAGGATATGTCAAAAGGAAAGATCGTTGCCGTCGTAGGTATGTGCGGCTCGGGCAAATCGGTTGCCACCGAGGTCTTCACCGATGCAGGCTGGGAGAAGGTCTATTTCGGCGGCATTACTATGGAGGAGCTCGAAAACCGCGGCCTTGAAAAGAACGAAAAGAATGAAAAAATGGTGCGCGAGGGGCTTCGTGCTCAGTACGGACTTGCCGCCTACGCCGTCAAGCTTCTGCCCCGTATTCAGAAGCTGGCCGAGCAGGGCAACGTGGTGCTTGACGGCCTCTATTCCTGGTCGGAGTACACCTATCTCAAGGAGCATCTCGGCGATGCGCTGAGAGTGCTTGCCATCGTCACCGACCGCGGACTGCGTTACAGCCGCCTTGCTACCCGCACCATCCGTCCCCTGACCGAGCAGGAGGCGACTTCGCGTGATTATTCCGAGATAGAGAAGCTCGAAAAGGGCGGCCCCATTTCGATTGCCGACCGTTTTGTGACCAATAACGGCTCCTCAGAGGAGCTCGTCGAAAAGATCACCGAGTATATGAATGGCCTTTGATGCAAAAAATTAAATTTGTGTTAAAAGGTTGCGTAATAGCTTTTGTTATGGTATACTAATATAAGAATTTTGGCGGTCGATGCGGCAGGTTGTCGAATGAGCCGCATTTTTACCAACGCTAAAGAAGTGCAAGGTAGGGGATAACGATGAAGGTAGTACTGCTTGCGGGCGGCTTCGGCACCCGCATTTCCGAGGAAAGCCACCTCAAGCCTAAGCCGATGATCGAGATCGGCGGCCGCCCGATCCTGTGGCATATAATGAAGATATATTCTCACTACGGATTCAACGATTTTATCATCTGCGGAGGATATAAGGCCGATTATATCAAGGATTATTTCGCAAACTATTATCTGCGGACCTCTGACGTAACCTTTGATTTCACAAAGGAAAACCGTATGGAGCTTCACAGCACCTTTGCTGAGCCGTGGAAGGTCACCATTATCGACACGGGTCTGCATACTATGACGGGCGGACGCATCAAGCGTATCCAGAAGTATATCGGGGACGAGCCCTTCCTTCTGACCTACGGTGACGGCGTTTGCAACCTGAACATCAACGACCTTGTCGAGTTCCACAAATCGCACGGCAAGATCGGTACGATGACCGCCGTCAGCATCGACCAGCGTTTCGGCGTGCTCGACATCACCGGTGACGATACCATCACCAGCTTCCGTGAGAAGAAGGAACGCGACGGCAGCGTTATCAATGGCGGCTTTATGGTCTTCGAGCCCCAGATCTTCGATTATATCGCGGGGGATAAGACCGTCTTTGAAAAGGAACCGCTCGAGAAGCTCGTTTCTATGGGCGAGCTGAAGGCCTTCCGTCACAACGATTTCTGGCAGT
>JAZTZA010000022.1:0-3998 GCA_045637185.1 Acutalibacteraceae bacterium | reverse complement strand
GTTTCTTGTAGCAAATAAATGCTACTATGATTAACTGAATTATACACCGATAGAGCAAAGAAAGCAAGCATCTCTCTCAAATTCCCGTTACCCGCCCATATCTGCAAAAGCAGCTACAATGGAGGTAGCGGGACTTTTTATACCCATTTTGTCGGTGTTTGCTCCGCTGCTCAAAAGCCGTTTTTTCGTCATCTACTATAGATGCGTAACTCTTGCCTACGGGATTAGGCCTTGGTTGCAATCTCCTCTCGTGTGTGCTACAATATTCCCAACGAAAGCGAGGGGTATTATGCACAGAATTCTATTCGTCTGCCACGGAAACATCTGCCGCAGTCCGATGGCGGAGTTTATCTTTCGGGATATGGTCAAAAAGGCGGGCGTCGAGGAGCAATTCGTCATAGCCTCTGCCGCCACGAGCAGCGAGGAGATATGGGGTGGCATCGGCAACCCCGTTTATCCGCCTGCAAAGGCTGAGCTGGCGCGGCACGGGCTATCCTGCGAGGGAAAACGCGCCATCAAGCTTCAAAAAGACGACTACGCCAAATACGACCTCATCATTGGTATGGACTCGAACAATATGCGCAATATGGCGCGCATTTTCGACGGCGATCCTGACGGCAAGTGCCGCAAGCTGATGGAGCTGACCGAGCGCAAGGGGGACGTGGCTGACCCGTGGTACAGCGGACATTTCGATGTCACCTACCGCGACATTTACGAGGGCTGCGAGGCCCTGCTGAAGCTGCTTGTTTGAGACACAAAAACCGACCGAGGCATCAACCTCGGTCGGTTCGCTTTTTTGATATTAGTCGATGATCTCGCCCATCATACCGGGGGTGCAACCTGCGGCGTTGGACTCGTCGGTGTCGATATGCATAGCGAGCGCATAGCTATCGTTTACGCGGACAACGACGTCACCGAAAACGAGGGAGCGGCCGTCGGAGTCGATCTTGACATCAACGATCTGGCAATCCTTAAGTCCGTACTCGGCGGCATCCTTGGTGGTCATATGGATGTGGCGCTTGGCGGCGATGTCGCCCTGAGCAAGCTCGACCTCTCCGCAGGGGCCGACCAGCTTGCAAGCACCGCTGCCTGCGACGTCACCCGACTCACGAACGGGAGCACTGACGCCGATGGAACGGGCATCGGTCAGGGAAAGCTCGACCTGAGTTTCCTTACGCACGGGTCCAAGGATAGAGACGTTGGCCAGCTCCTTCTTGGGTCCGACGACCGTCACGCGCTCGGCGGCGGCATACTGTCCGGGCTGAGAAAGCATCTTCTTAACGGTCAGCTCATAGCCCTTACCAAAGAGAATTTCCAAATGCTCCTGCGACACGTGAATGTGGCGCGCAGAGGTTTCTACCAAAACTGTTTTAGCCATAGCAATTACTTCCTTTCTTATCTGTACCCTTATTGTACTCCATTCTCCCCCTCTTTTCAAGTACAATTTGCAAGGAAGTGTTGAATTGAAGGGCGATTGGCACTAAAACCGGCAAATTGACCTGCTCATTTCAAAGATGAAAAATGCTGTAACATTCTGTTTACAAAAATCCCTTTCCTTTTATGTTTTTTTGTGATACAATAGTAGTTAATATAAACCATAAAGAAAGGCAAGAGGTTTAGAATATGAATCTTGTTAAATTGCTTGCTAAAAATTACAGTAAAAAGGAGCTCAAGCGCATTCAGCCCATTCTGGACAGCGTTTTGTTCTTCGAGGATAAGATGGCTCAGCTTTCCGACGATGAGCTGAGGGACAAGACCGAGGAATTCAAGGAGCGTTACGCCGACGGTGAATCGCTTGACAGCCTTCTGCCCGAGGCCTTCGCCGTATGTCGCGAGGCGGCTTGGCGAGTTCTGGGTATGAAGCACTTCCCCGTTCAGATAATCGGCGGCATCATCCTGCATCAAGGCCGCATCAGCGAGATGCGTACCGGTGAGGGTAAAACCTTGGTTGCCACCCTGCCCGCCTACCTCAACGCGCTGACAGGCAAGGGTGTCCACATCGTCACTGTCAACGACTACCTTGCACGTCGCGACAGCGAATGGATGGGCAAGGTCTACCGTTTCCTCGGAATGACGGTCGGACTCATCGTCCACGATATGCCCAACGACCTGCGCCGCGAGGCCTACAACGCCGACATCACCTACGGCACCAACCACGAGCTGGGCTTCGATTACCTGCGCGACAATATGGTCATTTACAAGGAGCTTAAGGTTCAGCGCGGTCACAACTTTGCCATCGTCGACGAGGTCGACTCGATACTTATCGACGAGGCGCGCACCCCTCTCATCATCTCGGGTCAGGGCGAGTCCTCGAGCGACCTTTACACCAAGGCGGACAAGCTTGCCCGCTCGATGAAGAAGTGCATCGTGCGCGAGATCGATTCCAAGCAGCACCGAGACGAAGAATACGACGGCGACTACATCGTTGACGAGAAGGCGCGCACCGCTGTTCTCACCAGGTCGGGCGTCAAGAAGACCGAGCAGTATTTCAGCATTGACAACCTCAACGACGTCGACAACGTCACCGTTTCCCACCACGTCAATCAGGCCATCAAGGCTCACGGCGTTATGCAGCGCGATATCGACTATGTCGTCAAGGACGGTGAGGTCATCATCGTCGACGAGTTCACAGGCCGACTAATGTTCGGACGCCGCTTCAACGAGGGTCTGCATCAGGCCATCGAGGCGAAGGAAGGGGTCAAGATCGCACACGAGTCGCGCACCCTTGCCACCATCACCTTCCAGAACTATTTCCGACTCTACACGAAGCTCTCGGGTATGACGGGTACCGCTATGACCGAGGAGACCGAGTTCCGCGAGATATATATGCTCGACGTTATCGAGGTTCCCACCAACAAGCCGCTCATCCGTGAAGACCTTGTTGACGTCGTATACAAGACCGAGAAGGCCAAGCTCAATGCTGTTATCGACCAGATAATTGAATGTCACGAGCGCAATCAGCCTGTCCTTGTCGGTACCATTTCAATCGAAAAGTCCGAGCTTCTCAGCTCGATGCTTAAAAAGCGCGGCATCAAACACGAGGTTCTCAACGCAAAGCATCACGAGAAGGAAGCCGAGATCGTCGCTCAGGCAGGTAAAAAGGGCGCCGTCACCATCGCCACCAATATGGCGGGACGCGGTACCGATATTATGCTCGGCGGTAACGCTGAGTATCTTGCCAAGGCGCAGATGCGCCACGACGGATACACCGAGGAGCTTATAAGCGAGGCAACCGGCTATGCTGAGACCGACGACGCTGAAATCATCAAGGCGAGAGAGTTCTATGCTGAGCAGTTGAGCAAATTCAAGGCTCAGATCGCCCCCGAGGCCGAGGAGGTGCGAGAGGCAGGCGGCCTGTGCATTCTCGGTACCGAGCGCCACGAGTCACGCCGCATCGACAACCAGCTTCGAGGACGTGCCGGACGTCAGGGCGACCCCGGTATGACCCGTTTCTATATCTCCCTCGAGGACGACCTGATGAGACTTTTCGGCGGAGAAAAGATATACAATATGATGAGCGGTTTTGACGAGAACCTGCCTCTTGAGTTCAAGATTCTCTCCAACTCCATCGAAAACGCTCAGGAGAGAGTCGAGTACCGCAACTTCAACTCACGTAAGAGCGTGCTTGAGTACGACAACGTTATGAACAAGCAGCGCGAGCTCATCTATTCTCAGCGCAACGACGTGCTCGACGGCAAGGACCTGAGCGAAACGGTTATAAAGATGATCCGCCGCTCTATCGAGGGTAATGTCGAGCGGTTTATCGGCAACGACGAGCGCGACGATTGGAACTTTGACGGTCTGCGCGAGTTTTACAACGGCTGGCTGACCGATTCGGACGACTTCCGTTATAGCACCGAGGAGCTGGATCAGCTTGACATCGATGACATCTCCGATATGCTGTTTGAGCGTGCTCAGAAGCTCTATGACGAGCGTCTAGAGACCTATGGCAAGGAGATCATCGGCGACATCGAGCGCAAGGTCCTCCTGCGTGCAGT
>JAZTZA010000021.1:0-5949 GCA_045637185.1 Acutalibacteraceae bacterium | reverse complement strand
CGAGCCCGAAGCCTCGTCGCCGTCGACCGAAAGGACGATGGCAGGTCGGCCGTATCTCTCGCATATACGGGAGGCGACGATGCCGATGACGCCGTGATGCCAGCCCTCGCCGCAGACCACGATAACACGGTCAAACTCAAGTCCCTGCTTCTCGATAAGCTCGATGGCCTGCTCAGAGATCTGGCGCTCAAGGGTCTGCCGCTGGGCGTTGGCCTCGTTGATCTCCTGTGCGATGCGGTCGGCTTGCTCGCGGTCGGTCTCGATAAGCAGACGCACCGCCCTGTCACAGCTTCCGACTCTGCCTGCGGCATTGAGCCGAGGTGCAATTCCAAAACTGACGTTGGTCGAATTGACACCTCTGCGGCGAAGTCCTGCGACGTCGAGAATGGCAGGAATGCCCACCCTCGCATCCTCAAGATGCTCCATACCGCGACACACGATAAGTCGGTTCTCGTCCTCAAGGGGCATCACGTCGGCAATGGTACCGATGGCGGCGAGGTCGGCATACTGCGCGCACATCTCCTCGCCCGAAACTCCCTCAATAGCGCAGATAAGCTTGAAGCAGACACCTGCACCTGCGTACTGCTTGAAATGGGAAGGACAGTCCTCGCGGTGAGGGTCGACGACGGCAACCGCCTTGGGCAGCTCGCCCTGCGGCAGATGGTGGTCGGTAACGACGACGTCGATGCCCTTTTCGTTGGCATAATCGATCTCGTCCTGCGCGCTGATACCGTTATCGACCGTTATCATCAGGCTGACACCCTGATTCTTCATTCGGTCGACTGCGTTGCGGTTCAGCCCGTAGTTTTCTTCCCTCTCGGGCACGATGTAGATAACATCGGCACCCTTACTTTTCAGATAGGTATACAGCATCGCCGTCGAGGTCACCCCGTCGGCATCATAGTCGCCGTAAACGCAAATTTTTTCACCCTTGTCCAAAGCGGCGCTTATACGCTCGACCGCCTTGTCCATATCTATCAACTCAAACGGATCGCAGAGCTGTTGGTCGTCCGACAAAAACTCCTCAACCTCAAAGGGATCGCAAAATCCCCTTGCAACCAAGACAAGAGCAACCAACTCATCAATATCACATTCTTCTGCAATTTCACGGGCGAGTTGTCGGTCGCCTGACGCGACCATCCACCTTTTTCGGCTCACTCAATCACCCCAAAACGATAAATATACGTCTATGAATGATTAAGTATAACATTTTTGCGCCCATTTAACAAGGGTATGTGCGAATTTTTCGGCTCTTTTGGATAAAAAAACAACATTTCACGCAGAAATGTTGTTTTCTAACCTCTTATGGAAAATTCGCAGCCGCAGTAATCCTGCCGATAAAGGTCGAACTCCTTCGACAGCTCGATAGACCGCTTGTAGCCCTCGCGCTTCTTGAAATCGGCAGGCAGGGCCGCAACACCGTATCTCTCAGCCGCCTGCTCGGATATCTCGTTGATGAGGGGAGCGTTCTTGTGTGGGGACACCGTCAGGGTGGTGCAGAAGTAATCAAAACCGCCCTCCTTGGCCATTTCGGCCGTTTTGTCAAGCCGCAGGCGGAAGCACTCGGCACATCTTGCGCCGCCCTCTCTTTCGCCCTCAAGCCCCTTCGCGACTTCATAGAAGCGGTCGGGGTCATATTCCGACTCGCAAATCACGGCTCCCCCAAGCCGCTCAACCAGCTTTATCTGCTCGGCAAGCCGCTTTTCATACTCCTCGCGGGGAAAAATGTTGGGGTTATAGTAGTACACCGTGATGTCAAAATGCTTGGACAGGTACTCGATGACGTAGCTGCTGCAGGGGCCGCAACAGCTGTGAAGCAACAGCCTCGGCCGTTTGTCACCGAGGGACTCGATAATGCCGTCGAGCATGCGCTGATAATCGGTCTTCATACTCTACCTCCTACTGCCCGATAAATCGGCAGAGGGTCAGCATTATCGGCATCGAAACTATCGAGCAGATATGGGATATCGCCACCGCCTTTGAGGCAGTCGCGGTGTCGCCGTTGAACTTGGTGGCGAACATCATCAGCATTGCCGCTATCGGCGCACTCGCAGGAATGACGCAGGCGGTCAGGACGTCACCCGTCACACCGCAAAGGCGCAGCAGGGTCATCATAATAAGGGGCATAACTATAATGCGCAGCCCCATCGAGACAAACATCGGCGCGTCGTTGCGGGTCAGCTTGCGCTCGGCGGTGCACAGGTAGTAGCCGATGACTATCATCGCCAAGGGGGCGTTGAGGTTGGCGAGATGAACTATCGGCTCGTAAACGAGGGTGACACCCGAAATATCCACCCGACAGAAGAAAAGCACCACGCCGACGATGACGGCGATAATGTTGGGGTTGAGGAAGATCTTCTTAACACTCGTTTTCTCGGCCTCAAAGAGCCTAACCCCGAGGGTCCAGATAAACACGTTGAAGACGGTCACGAACATCGACACCAAAAAGGCACCGTAGTCACCGAGTATCGCCTGCGCCAAGGGCAAGGACATATATCCGCCGTTTGCAAAGACGACACCGCTTATGTAGATGTTGCGCTTGTGCTTGCCGAGGCGGTTAAAGACCAGCCTGCCTATCCCGAGGCCGATAAGGTGCACCCCTATCGCGCTGGCAACGGCAATAAGCATACCGCCGACGTTCTCGGGCGAAAACTCCACCGACAAGAAAGCCTTGATAATGACCGCAGGGGTGACGGCATAGAGCACGATGTCGGTTATCTGCTTTGCGCCCTTGCCGGTGATGACCTTCAGATGCGTCAGGACAAAGCCAACCGCAATCAGCAGGAACATTACGCCGACCTGCGTCGCGACCTCGGCAAAATATAATGAAAGGTCTGCCATTTGCACACCCCTTTCTTCTTAATCCGCCTACTATTATACATCCCCTTTCCCCATTAGGCAACCGCTTTTTGACCTATTTTTCATATATCTCGGCGCAAAGCTTGAACCTTATTGCCTGTTCAAGCCACACCGCTATCACCATAAGTCCCACCCACAGCAAAAAATACGGCAGGCATATCTGTCCCCACAGGTTGAAGGGCATAGCGGAATAATCCCACACTCCCAGTCCGAGCCACAGGTTGAGTATCACCCCTGCGGCCAGCTCGACGGCTGTGACCGCTATTGCGCCGAAAATGCACCTCGTCAAGTAGGACACCTTGCCCCTCAGCCACAGGTTCAGCCTGCCGATAAGCAAAAAGCATATTCCTCCTGCCAACGCCATACTCCAATGGGTGTGACCCCGCCATATCACCTCGATCAGTCCGTAGGTGATGCCTCCGAAGAGGAACATTATGATGTTATTCGCCATTTTTCTTTGCACCCTCCCGAAACCAACCTGTATGCCCGTTATTTTGCCCTTAAAATTAAGTCCCCATTCGCAAAAGCCACTTTACATAATTTTCAAATCGTGTTATACTGATAGGGTATGAATATAAATATGTATGAATGAGCGGAAACTGCAAAAACTACTCCCACTATCTATTCAGGAGATGTACCGCAATATGTCATACGAAGATAACGAGATCGGTTTGCCGCCCGAAGTGAGCGACGCGCCAAACGACGACAATTCCGAGGCGGATAACAGCCGCCAGACTATGTCCCTCGACCAGTTCGACCAGATCGAGCAGAGTGGCTCGGTCACAACCGACAAGGGTGGGCATATCATTCACTGTCTGACCGTCATCGGTCAGATCGAGGGGCATTATATCCTCCCCTCGCAGAACAAGACCACCAAGTACGAGCACGTCATTCCTCAGCTCGTCGCCATCGAGGAGGATCCGCAGATCGAGGGCTTGCTCATCATTCTCAACACCGTCGGAGGCGACGTTGAAGCAGGACTTGCCATCGCCGAGCTTATCGCAGGGATGAAGACGCCTACCGTTTCCCTCGTCCTCGGCGGAGGCCACTCCATCGGCGTGCCCCTTGCCGTTTCGACACGAAGGTCCTTCATCGCACCGAGTGCCACGATGACCATCCACCCCGTCCGTATGAGCGGACTGGTGCTCGGCGTTCCGCAGACTCTGTCATATTTCGACAAGATGCAGGAGCGCATCACCAACTTCGTCACCTCCAACTCCCACATTCGCGAGGAGGATTTTACGCGGCTGATGATGAACACGGGTGAGCTTGTCACCGACGTCGGCACCGTCCTTGACGGCGAAGGCGCCGTCGGTATAGGGCTCATCGACGAGCTTGGCAGTCTTTCTCAGGCGCTTGACGCCCTCTACGGTATGATCGAGGAGGGGTCAAAGTGTTCCACTCGGTAATGCCATACGGAATGATATTTTCGAACGGCACCGACTGCGTCATCGGCCAACCCTCGCTCTTCGAAGCCGACGAGCCGACCAAGCCTCAGGCAATTCTTTCGACCGACCCCTTTGCCTTTCTTTCAAAAAAGTCCCTCCGCCCGTAACGGCGGCTACATATACCCACAAAAAAGGAGTACATATTTATGATGGAAATACTCAGCGCTATCTTGCAGGGCATCATTCAGGGTGTCACCGAATTTCTGCCCATTTCGAGCAGCGGCCACCTGACCATTTATCAGCACCTGACGGGCCAATCGGGCGGTGACGGTCTGCTCTTTACCGTACTGCTTCACGTCGGCACCCTGCTTGCCGTCTGCATCGTCTACCGTCAGACCATCGGCAAGCTTATTCTTGAGTTCTGCGCGATGATAAAGGACCTTTTCACCGGCAAGTTCTCCTTTAAGAAGATGAACGTCGAGCGTCGCACCATTTTTATGATGATACTTTCGAGCGCGATGCTTCTGCTTGTAGTCGCACCCGTTTTCAACGGCAATTCGGCAAAGGATCTGTGCGACAGCATCTCCAACGACCCCAACCTCTTCTGGATGGTGGGCGTGATGCTGCTTGCAACCGCCGTGCTGATGTTCATTTCGTGGCGCATCACCTCCTCCGACCGTCCGACCCGTCACTGCGCCAACACCAAGGACGCGGTCATCGTCGGTCTGACTCAGGCGGCCGCCGCCACCTTCCCCGGACTCTCCCGTTCGGGCTCTACCACCGCCGCCGCACTTGCCTGCGGCCTCGATAAGCAGTACGCCACCCAGTACAGCTTTATCCTCTCCATCCCCGCAGTAGTAGCGGCCACCGCCCTTGAGCTCAAGGATGCCATCGAGGCAGGGGGTGCTGCCGACCTCAACATACCTGCCGCCATCGTCGGCATCATCGTTTCGGCCATCGTCGGCGTCATCGCCATCAAAACCTTCGTCTGGCTTATCAAGAAGAACCGCTACATCATTTTCTCATACTACTGTGCCGCTATGGGCGCCATTGTCATCGTATGGAGCCTTGTCGAACAGTTAGCAAAATAATTCCCTCGGAGGAGTATTATGGCAACAAAAAAGAACACAAAAGCAAAGTCGCCCTCCCCTGCTAAAAAGGCCGCAAAGGCGCGTAAGGAGGACTCGGCAAACCGCTACATAGCCTCGGTCATACTCTTTGCATCGGCCGTGCTGGTCTTTTGCCTTGCCGTCGTCAAGGGCGAGGCGGCGTGGACCTTTTTGCACAACGCTCTGCTCGGCCTGACCGGCTTCTCGGCTTATGCGTGGCCCGCAGTTATGCTCTATTCAGCCATTCTGCTTGCTATGGATAAGGAGCGCTCCTACTGCACACGCGGCACCGTCAGCGCAAGCGTACTGCTCCTGACGGCGCAGACCCTTGTCGATATCTTCCTGCACGACTCGACCGGTGCCGAATTCGGCAAGTACCTAATTTCGCAGTATCAGGCAGGCGCCAAGGGAGGCGGCTTTATCGGCGCCCTCATCGGCAACTCGCTGTGCGAGCTGCTCGGACTCACAGCAGCCAAGATAGTCACCATCCTCATCGCCTTCGTAATGCTTATGCTTATGACCGGCACCACCCTCATCGCCCTCTTCAAGACGATGGCCAAGCCTGCCAAGAAGATAAAGGATGCCGCCGAGCA
>JAZTZA010000020.1:0-3992 GCA_045637185.1 Acutalibacteraceae bacterium | reverse complement strand
GCTGAAATTGACGGCAAGTACATCGCTACCATCGCTGTTGCTTATATCCCTGTTGCTTTCGTTGTTTTTGCTGAGCATATTGCTGACCACAAGAACCTTTCGAGCATCATTGAGCGCGACCTGCTTGAAGAACCCGGCCTTCACAGGACCCTGCTCGGTGACGGCATTGGCTCAGTTGCCGGCGCTTTATTCGGCGGATGCCCCAATACCACCTACGGTGAGTCGGTCGGTTGCGTTGCCATTACCGGAAACGCTTCTGTCGTAACCATTCTCACCACCGCCATTATGGCAATCATTATCTCCTTCTTCGGACCCTTCGTCACCTTCCTCGCAACCATTCCTGCCTGCGTAATGGGCGGTGTTTGCATCACCCTCTACGGCTTCATCGCTGTAAGCGGTTTGAAAATGCTTCAGGCAGTTGACCTTGGCGAGAACAGAAATCTCTTCGTGGTTTCTGCCATCCTTATCACCGGTATCGGCGGTATGGCTCTTAAGATCGGTCAGGTCACCCTCACCAATATCGCTTGCGCTTTGATACTCGGTATCATCGTTACCCTCATCCTTTCCCGCAAGGAAAAGAAGGCTGAATAATAACTCCTGAATATATTAAAGACCCGTCTGGATAGACGGGTCTTTTCTCTTTCGTTTATGATGCTTTAAGATTTAGTCTAAGCTTATCTGCAATCATCGCAACAAACTCGCTGTTAGTCGGCTTTCCGCGCTCATTATGGATGGTAAATCCAAAGTAGGAATTAAGCACATCTATGTCTCCCCTATCCCAAGCAACCTCAATAGCGTGCCTGATAGCTCTCTCAACGCGAGAGGATGTGGTTGAGAACTTCTTAGCAACCGTCGGGTAGAGCATTTTAGTAATCGAGCTGATAACTTCAGGCTCTCGGATAGCAAGGAGGATTGACTCACGAAGGTAGTGATAACCCTTGATATGAGCAGGCACTCCTATCTCGTGCAATATGTTGGTTACCAAAATCTCAAGGCTTGTGTCTATCTTGTGGATATTCTGTCTGCCGTTGCTTCGCGCTGAATTCAGAACCCTGTCGGCAAGCATATCAAAATCAAACGGCTTAATAAGGAAGTATGCCGCACCGTTTGTGACAGCCTCCTCAGCAAGTTGAGAATTGTCAAAACTCGACATTACAATGAATACAGGCTTCGACTTAAGATTCGAACTGTTTACCTTTTCAAGCACGCCAAGCGCATCAAGATTCGGCATAAACAAATCCATAACAACAACATCCGGCTGATACTTCTCCATATCGTTCAACAACTGTCTACCGTCTTTTGCAGTTGACACCACTTCTACTCCGCGTTCTTTTAGACATTCTGTGCAGTTTTTGCCAAACTCTGTTTTATCGTCGGCAAAAAGTACTAAGGGTTTACTTTCCATAATTAGCCTCCTTTTTTGATTGCATTGAAATATTACCATATTTTGCCATTTGTTGCAAGGGGAATTTTGCCATATTTTGCCACATAAATATTTTTGTTAAAAGTAACCATATTTTATTAAAATCTTACCTGTCATTTATTGCCATATTTTAATTAAAAAACCCTATACGAATGATAATCACTCGTATAGGGTAGAATTTTGCTGTAATCAATGTTTAGAAAAGGACTTGACACCCGCCGTTGCAGAGATAAATAACATCGGGACGAAATTCAAGATATATCTCGCGTTTACCTCCCAGACCATAAGGAACAACATCAGTCCGAAAAGGCATATGGGGGCGACCAACTGCCTGAGATCGCCTGTGGATTTGATGCATCCAAGAACGGCAAGCGCGAGCAAGGCAACAAGTACTCCGGTTGCAATATGGGTATATACCGTGTAGTACTCGCTGTCGTACAAAAGGAATTTATGCAGCAGGTTGGGTGATACGGGTCGGTCATCCAAAAAGTCGGAAGACGCATATGTACCGTCGCCAAAAGCGCGTGTAGTCTTGACGGTAAACAGTTTGAACAAACCTGACACACCCTGCTGTTTCAAATCAAGCTGAATCAGCGGCTTTAGAGCATCTTTTTTGGCATCCTGACCCTCGGGCTGCATCGCAATTTGGAAATAGTCATCACGGTAATCGCCGTCCTGACTTAAGCCAATGGAAAGCCAATACTCATAGGGCAAGTTCTTTTGCTCCGATTTGACAGGGTCGATATATTTCGGCGACATTATAGAATTAAAAGCGACGTTGACAACAACAAGCAGAACGATAGCAACAACTGACAAAATCACCTGACGCAACCATTGCTTTCTAAGAAGTTGGACTATACCTATGGCAACAAATGCGATCCAGACTGTTGGCTTTATGAAACCGCCTATAACAACCAAAATCGCAGACAGTAAATATAGGCCAATCATACCCAATCTGTTATTACATTCGTCGGCGCGTAGCACACAGTACCAGACTGCAACGGGAAATATCAATGTCAGCGAATCGGTGTATATAACAGGTGCAAGAAACCAAAAAGGCGGGCTGAGCAAAAACAGAGCGGCACAAAGCAGCCCTTCCCTTTTTGACCAAAGCCTTCGTGCAATGCCTGAAGAAAGCAACATAGTTCCGCATATCATCAAGGCGTTGCAAACCGATGCCACCATAAAATAATCCCTGATACCGAGCAAGGTTGCGCCCTTAAACAGCAGATACATAAAGTAGAGGCAACCAAGATTGTTAGGGAAAATATAAAAATAATCGGTGTGGCAGGTCGAGGAATCATAGTCAACAAAGGTACCGGTCTCCACCCAATGAACAGCGCCCTTATAAACTGCTTCAAGGTCAAAGATGGGGTCAAACCGCAATAATACGGCAAACAAAACCTGCACCAAAAACAGTCCACCCGACATCGCGAGCAAGATCTTGATATAATGCTTATCTATCTTTTTATGCTCAAGCCTTGAGTAGATCCAAAAGACAAGGCAGATAACAAAAAGCGCAAGCAGTATCAGTATCGGAGCAAAATAGGAGTAGACCTCGCGGTTGAAGACGACGTTAAAAAGAATCAGTCCAAAGCACCCAACAAACACCAACTGAAAAGCTCTGGCTAAAAGGCTTGGAATTACACCTACCTTATTTATCCGCGACACACGGCACACCTCCTCTTTTTTACACTTCTAAAACAATTCTATTGCACAATTAACTCAATGTCAATACGGGATGCAAAAAACACTGCCATACGGCAGTGTTTTTACTATGCAATATTTACAGGGTAGCGGCCATAACAGCCTTAATGGTGTGCATACGGTTCTCGGCCTCGTCAAAAACAATTGACCTGTCACTCTCGATGACCTCGTCGGTTACCTCCATACAATCGATGCCGAACTTCTCATAAACCTGCAGTCCTACAGTAGTCTTCAGGTCGTGGAAGGCGGGCAAACAATGCATAAAGCGGCACTGCTCCCCTGCGTTGTCCATCAACGCCTTGGTAACACGATAAGGAGTCAGATCGTTGATACGCTCTTCCCAAACGCTGTCCGGCTCGCCCATCGAAACCCAAACGTCAGTATAGATAACGTCAGCGTCTTTGGTGGCAACGATAGGATCCTCGATAAACTCAAGGATCGCACCCGTTTGAGCGGCAATTTCCTTACAGGTATTTATAAGATTTTGGTCAGGGAAATATTTGCTCGGCGCACAGGCAACGAAATGCATACCCATTTTTGCGCATCCAACCATCAGCGAATTGCCCATATTATAACGGGCATCGCCCATATAGACCAGCTTTTTGCCCTCAAGACAACCGAAATGCTCCTTGATGGTCAGAAAGTCAGCCAAAATCTGAGTCGGATGAAACTCGTTGGTCAGACCGTTCCATACGGGAACACCGGCAAAGGCCGCAAGCTCCTCGACGATCTCCTGACCAAAGCCGCGATACTCAATACCGTCAAACATTCTGCCGAGAACGCGGGCGGTATCGGCAATACTTTCCTTCTTACCTATCTGCGAACCCGACGGATCAAGATACACGGGGTGCATACCCAAATC
>JAZTZA010000019.1:0-1982 GCA_045637185.1 Acutalibacteraceae bacterium | reverse complement strand
CCGACTTAGGCTGAGCTGCTCTCGATGCTCTTCGGAGTGCGCGGCGGCTGCCTTGGCGAAACCTGTGCGATAGCACTTTTGGTGGGCGGAGTTTACCTCGTCTGCCGCAAGGTCATCACACCTCTTATTCCTGCCGTTTTCATCGGAACTACCGTGCTTATGACCTGGGCCTTCGGAGAGGACCCCGTCTATCAGCTGCTTTCGGGCGGACTTCTGCTCGGCGCCATCTTTATGGCCACCGACTACACCACCTCGCCCTGCACCAACCGCGGACGCATTATCTATGCCGTCGGTTGCGGTGTCATTACGGCGGTCATTCGCCTTTTCGGCAGTATGCCCGAGGGTGTCTCCTTCTCGATAATCCTGATGAACATTTTGACCCCCCACATCGATAACCTTATCGTTCGCCGCCCCTTCGGCGCAAAGCGAAGGGAGGCCGGCAAATGAAGAACATAGTAAAGCCTGCTTTGATACTGACGGCGATATGCCTTGTGATGACCTTTGCGGTAGCAGGGGTCAACCTGCTGACCGCCGACACCATCGCCGCCAACGAGGCCAAGGCGGCGCAGGAAAGTATGAACCAGCTTATCCCCGACGTCGAGTTTGCCGCCCTTGAGGATGACGAGCTTGTCTGCGCCGAGGCCTATAAGGCGGGAGATAAGGGATATATCTTCGTTTCCTCCGCCATCGGTTACGGCGGCGAGGTCAGGGTTATGACCGCTCTCGACACCGAGGGCAAGGTCATCGGCATCATCGTTCTGGCCTGCGATGACGAGACCCCCGGTCTTGGTCAAAATTGCAAAAACGACTCCTTTACCGACCAGTTCAAAGGGGCAAGCGGCTCGGTTGAACTGACCAAAAACGGCGGAGAGATAGTCTCCATCACAAGTGCGACCTACACCTCTGCCGCCGTCAAGGACAGCGTCAACGACGCGCTGGCCGACTACGAAACGTTGAAGGGAAGGTGAGCGGAATGAAGTTAGACGCACTCAAAAACGGAATTATTAAAGAAAACCCCGTGCTTCGTCTGATGCTCGGCACCTGTCCCACCCTCGCGGTCACCACCGCCGCCTCCAACGGACTCGGAATGGGACTTGCGACCACCTTCGTTTTGCTCGGTGCAAACATCACTATTTCTCTCTTGCGAAAGGTCATTCCCGACAAGGTGCGAATCCCCGCTTATATCACCATAATCGCGGGCTTCGTTACCGTCGTGCAGATGCTTTGCAAGGCCTTTTTGCCTGCCATCAACGATGCGCTGGGCATCTATCTGCCCCTCATCGTCGTCAACTGCATCATTCTCGGCCGAGCCGAGATGTTCGCCCGTAAGAACAGCGTTGGCCCCTCGATTTTGGATGCGCTGGGAATGGGAATCGGCTTTACCGCCGCCTTGCTGTTGATGGGTATGATTCGCGAGTTTATCGGCGCAGGCTCTATCTTCGGGCTCGATATCACGGGCGGCTTCGGTATGACCCTGCTGATATTGCCACCCGGCGGCTTCTTCGTCTTCGGCGTGCTTATCGCCCTTTCCAACAAGCTCGCACAGCGTATGAATCAGCCTGTCCGCACCGAATGCGGCGACTGCTCAGGCTGCGGTATGTGCGCGGGAAAGGAGGGTGAGCAGTAATGAACGAGACCGTAAAAGAACTGCTTAAGATATTCTTTACCGCCGTCTTTACCGAGAACTTCGTTCTGGTTCAGTTTCTCGGCATCTGCCCCTTCTTAGGAGTGTCCAAGAAGACCGATACCGCCGCTTCAATGGGTGTTGCGGTAACCCTCGTTATGTTCATCGCAACGGCGGCCACCTTCCCGATTTTCCACTACCTGCTTGTGCCCTTTGGGCTTGAGTACCTCGAGACCATCGTGTTTATTCTTGTCATCGCGGCGCTTGTTCAGCTGATGGAGATGGCTATCAAGAAGCTGTCGCCGCCCCTTTACAGCTCGCTGGGTATCTACCTGCCCCTTATCACCACCAACTGCGC
>JAZTZA010000018.1:0-3750 GCA_045637185.1 Acutalibacteraceae bacterium | reverse complement strand
AGTGCAGGTAGTTGGGGGTGCAGATGTCAACAGCATCGCAAAGGCCGCTGTCAATAAGCTCTTTATAATCGGTGAAGATTCTATCTTCGGAAAGTCCGGTCTTTTCCTTTGCGTTTGCGATCGCCTTGGGATCAATGTCACACACAGCAGTTATTTCGCACATATCCTCGATGGACTTGTAATATGGGGTGTGAACGTCCCTTGCGATCCATCCATATCCGATAATACCAATACGTTTTTTCATTGTCTTTTCCTCCTTAATTATTTAGAAGATCGAGTGATTTGCCAAAGCTTCTGTAATCACCATCTCGGCATTGGGATGGGTCTGCAGATATGATGCAGGGGCCTCTTTGGAATAGGGCAAAAGGGTTATCTTACGCATAATTCCCCAATGCCAATCCTTGAACATATATATCTTCAGAACCTCAGCAGAAAGCAACTGCTTCATACCAAGTGTGATACAGCGTTTCGGGAAGATGTCAAGTGCACCTGCGAATTTGCCCGAGCCGTTTATAGCTATTGTCTGAGGCGCGATATCAAGGCAACGGGTTCCCGTCTGACCGAACTGCTCGTCGGTTATATCGTCAAAAGAAGGCTCGTTAAAGGCGATGTGGCCGTTGATGCCGACACTTGTAAGGCAAAGGTCGACCTTCTCAAAGCTCTCAAAGAGCGCATCCATTTCCTTTTCCTTGCCGGGTTCGGGGAAAATGCGCTGTTCCTCAGGCATAAGCAGTTCCTCGTCAACACGGCTGTAAAGCATTCTGTCCATAGTGCCCTTAAAGCCCAACGGATGCTCGTAGGGAATAGAGTTATTGTCATCATCAAGATATTCATCCATATTGATAAACCAGCAATTCTTAAGAGACAAACGAAGCTTGTTGACCTTCTCGGCAAAGATCGGGTAGTGGCCGATCGGTCCTACGGGGCAGATGATAACCGTCTGCTTACCGTTGTTCTTGACAATGGTATCCACCATTATCTGTGCCATTTCTTCGTAAAGCGCCTCTTCCGACTCCTTTACTCTGGTCGGAATTTTGGCCTTCTCCAAAAATTCCTCACGGCCCATCTTATAAATTTCCAACATCGTGCTCCTCCGTTCTTCTTCCACCGATAAAGGTGGCCTTTATATTGATAGCCTCATCAAAGAGACAAATATCACCGAGTTTTCCAACCTCTATTGAGCCGAGCCTATCCCCTTCTCCGATTATTGCGGCAGGAGTCGTGGAGACCATCTTCACTCCGTCGACAAGGGGGATTCCGGCATCAAAGACTATGTTCTTGAGCATCTGGCCCAAGGGCTGAATACTACCCGCGTATCTTGAACCGTCAGGCAGACGGGCAACCCCATTTGATACGATGAACTTCTGCGCGTTGGGGTCGGTCTTGACCCCCAAAGTGTAGAGGGTATCGCCGACAGGCATTCCGCCTGCCCTGAGGGAGTCGGAAACGGCACATATGCCGTCCGCGCCCTTGCAGTTATAAAGAAGCTTGACCATCTCGGGTGTCATATGATGGTTATCGGCGATCACCTCGATGGTAAGCTCATCGTGGAGCATTCCCGACTCGACAAGCCCGATGCTGCGCACTCCGTCACGCATAGACACCATCGACATCGCACACCAATGATGTGTCGTATGGGTCATACCTGCCTTGATTGCAGGCAGAATGTCCTCGTACCTTGCGTCATCGTGTCCGCCCGACACCACTATCCCCTTCTGAGTAAGCTGCTCGATCATCTCCTTAGCGCCGTCAAGCTCGGGAGCAAGGGTAACTCTGCGGACGGTGTCGCTGTTGTCGGTGATGAAAGAGTAGTCGTCCCTGCTCGGAACTCTAAGGAAGCTCTCGTGCTGGGCTCCCTTGTTCTTCAGGGAAAGATAAGGCCCCTCAAGGTGAACCCCCAATATCCTGCAGGGCAGATCCTCGCGCGCAAGATAGGGTCTGGTAAAGTTTATCATATCGACGGTCTGCGAAACGGGGGCGGTTACCGAAGTCGCAAGCAGAGAAGTGACGCCGTTCTTCGCGTGAAATCTGAGCGCCGCAAGGTGAGCCTGCTCCTCGCAATCCATAAAGTCGCCGCCACCGCCGCCGTGGGTATGTATCTCGACAAAGCCGGGCGATACGTAAAGGCCAGTTGCGTCGACCGTCTCTTCTCCATCGGAAGAAATGTCCTTCCCGATGGCCGCTATCTTGCCTTCCTTAATCAGAACATCGGTGTTTTCCAACATTCCGTCGGGGGTTATAACGGTTCCATTTTTAATGAACATAGGATCACCATTCCCTTTTGGTTGATTTTACGATTGGTTTGTGCTATCATAACATAAACTGTTAAAAAGGCGGTGTCAAGATGAAAAGCAACCTTTCTCAAAACCAGCAAAAGCAATATTTTGCCGTTTTCCAGTCAAAAAACATTATGGACCTCTCCTGCGAGAACAGGTTGAAACTCTTCCAATTCGCCGATGTTCACTGTAAAACAGACAACGATTACAACAATATACACCGCCAATGGTGCGACGAGACCACCTTTGTTTACAGCGGCAAAGGCGAGATCATCAGCGGCGACAACCGCTACACCGTAAAGAGCGGTCAGGTGCACCTCTGCTTTACTGACGAGATGCATCAGATAATCCCGTCAAAAACCTCTCCGTTAAGGTTCTTTTGCATTGGCTTCATTCTGGACAGGCAGAATCCGCTCTATCCCCTCTTCCAAGCGGCAAAAGAGGAGATCATCCGCTCCTCAAATGCTATGCTCAGCGGCAGGACCGACCTTCTCCAATCCTTCCAGCTTGCCCTGTCGGCAATATACTCTGAGGACAATATCGAAACCAACAAGGCCATCATCACCAACACCGTCAACTTCATTCTCTCGTCGGTCTTCAGCGACTTTTTGAATGTCAAAAGCGAGAATACAAAAACCAATATTTCGATGAAAGGAAGCCTTGTTTTCTACATTGTCAGTTACCTGAAGAACAATGTATATAATATAAACGCCCTATCCTCCTTGGCAGAGGATACCGGTTACAGTTATTCATATATCTCCCATCTTTTCTCCAAAAGGATGGGACAAAGTCTAAAGGATTTTTTTGCCCGTCTGAGAATGGATGCCGCTACCGAGCTGCTCGAAAGCAAGTCGGTCACCGAGGTCTCCGACCTGCTCGGATATTCCTCAGTCCACGCCTTTACCCGAGCCTACAAGGCGGTCCATTCCGCCCCGCCCAGTCAGGTCAAAAAGGGCAAGTAAATCTCACATATCTTCTGTCCTCATTATACCAACAGGCACAACTTTTTGTCTTTGTCAGTCGACGCTTACTTATTTAACATTTCTTGCTATCGACCGTTATTTATTTACAAAACAAAAAAGGGCGTTTACCTGTTGAAACATTTTGTTCTTTGTAGTATAATGTTCAGGACAAAAGAATAACGCAGTTCATCTCGGTGCTGACAGCATCGGTTGTCGGGCATACTGCAAAGACGGTATGTTCGGGGATAAGGAAATCACGGTGGGAATCCGTAGCAACAGCCATTACCGTATCTCCTGCTTTTATCGGCAGGTCAAGTCGGAATGCTTATCGTTCTGCGAATGTAAAAGTCTCTTGGGCAATATGGGGAGATGTGATCGCTCGGTCAAAGGCTATACCTTTGGCTTTGCTTCGGTGTGACAGGACACCGACACAGCACCCCGAAGGGTGCTTTTATTTTATCCTTTTGCAGTATAAAAAAGAAAGGATAATGCGAAATGAAACAAATTATGAG
>JAZTZA010000017.1:0-2237 GCA_045637185.1 Acutalibacteraceae bacterium | reverse complement strand
TTTGACATTTATGCCCTTTGAGTTTATTATACAATTATGAGGTGAGAATTATGAAAATGAAGATCGGTCTTTTGAACGACTCCTTCCCTCCGCTTATCGACGGGGTTGCAAACACGGTCAAGGCCTATGCCGACAACCTGTGTCAAGGGGATGAGCCTGTGGTGATCACGCCTAAATACCCTCACGTCATCGACAACTATCCCTATGAGGTCTACCGTTATCACTCAATACCCACCGATAAAATACTCGGATACCGCTCAGGCGACCCATTTGGTCCCCTTTCGGTCACCGAGCTGATAAATAAAAAGTTTGATATCCTGCACGTTCACTGCCCCTTTGCGTCGGCGGTTTTGGCTCTCAATCTCAAAAGTCTCAGCCGCTCTCGCCTGCCCGTTGTGTTTACCTATCACACCAAATTCGACGTCGACATAGTAAGGCTGGTACCCACCAAGGCCTTCCAGAAATTCGTTGTCAAATTCGTAGTCGGCAACATCTCGCGTATGGACGAGGTCTGGGTGGTTTCCTCAGGCGCAGGTCAAAATCTCCGTTCGCTCGGATACAAGGGCGCCTACCGCGTTATGCCCAACGGCACCGATTTTGCAAAAGGACGAAGCAGCGACGACACTGTCACCGAGCTGAAGAAAAAGCACGGCATCGCCGATGATGAGTTTGTATTTCTGTTTGTCGGCCGTATGATGTGGTACAAAAACATCGGACTTATCGTTGATTCGATGAAACGGCTGAAAAATCAGGGTGTCAAGTTCAAAACGATTATGGTCGGTCACGGCGATGACCTTTATGCCGTCAAGCAATATGTAGATCAGCTTGAGCTGAGTGACAGGTTTATATTCACAGGCGCCGTCTATGACCGCGAGGAGCTTCGCGCCTACTATTCAGCCGCTGATCTCTTCCTCTTCCCCTCAACCTACGACACGTCGGGGCTCGTGGTCAAAGAGGCCGCCGCCTGCAACTGTCCGAGCGTCTTAGTGCGCGACAGCTGTGCAAGTGAGGGGGTCGAGCACCAGCAGACCGGCTTCCTTTGCGACGAAACGGTCGACTCCTGCACCGAGGCTATTCTCGATGCCATCAGCGACCGCGAGCGGCTCAAAAAGATCGGTGAGGGTGCCGGCGAAAAGGTGTATTTCTCGTGGAAAGACTCGGTAGAGGCCGCCCGCAAACGCTACGCCGAGATCATCGAAAGCAAGCATACCAAAAGGCACTTTTGGGGCAGATAAAAAACAAACGAAAATAACACAAAATAAAAATCAAGGCGGTAATTATATTGAAGCATACTAAAAACAGTGTCCCTGAATGGTATTGGACTTACGGACTTCACGATGCCAATATTATATCAGCGATAAAAAAGGAATCGGATTGGAACCCCGATGACGATTGTTTGATACTAAAAATTGATTGTGAAGGCGCCTTGTATGAAGCGGATATAACCGAGATTCGTTTTTATAATTACAGAATCCAAACAAGCAACTTTGACATAAGATTGCTCAATGGCGGATGGTGGTTGTTGGATGAAATTGAAAAGAAAGGTGACCGTTATCTGCTGAACTTAGAATTTGATACTGTTGACTGTGAGAAATATTGCTTAAAAATCTCATTTCAACGCGCAGAAGTTATCAGAAAATAAAATCACATTTATACAGCTATACAATGAAAAACAAGCACACTAAAAAGCGCTTTTGGGGACATTAAAAACTAAGTTTGCCCAAGTGTTCTAAAGGACACTTGGCCAGTTTTTGTGATAAACAAAATAGAGGATAGAAAACTTAATTTCCATCCTCTTATAATTTATCAGGCAATTCCTGCGGCTATTATAACTGAAATAAAAGCAACAATAAATGTAGTTAGTTCAACAACTCCCCAATAATCGAGAACCCTTTCTTCATCTTGAGTAACCGAAATTTTTTTGATCATATTACTTAAGACAAAATTAGAAACAGCAAAATGTATAACAATTGGTATAATGCCTATACAAAGTATCCCTCCAAAGAATCCAAACACAACATCAAGAAAAGCGTATGCTAATTGAATTATTGACGTTATTCTAATATAATTGGATATTGTTTTTGCTTTCTGATTTGTGAACTTGAAATTCTTTTTAACACTATTGTAACTTCTTCTCTTTTCAATTAACCAGACAACACCCATTCCAATAGCACCAGCAAACGCAATACACCCAGAAACTCCAAAATTATAAATCCAATGCCACCAAGGACGAGAAA
>JAZTZA010000016.1:0-2795 GCA_045637185.1 Acutalibacteraceae bacterium | reverse complement strand
CGATGTATTCTTTCCGATAACGCTACTGGGGTTGATAACACATCCGCATCCGCCATCGGCGCAGTCTGCCAATATTCCGCCTATTTTACGAAGTCCTGTTTCGATATCATCGTCGGAATGAATGACAACTGCCTTGCCGTCTGACTTCAGGTTGGAACAGATGGAACCCGCACCCATATGAGCGCGGTTGCCAAGGACGGAATCGCCTACATAATTATAGTGCGGTGCCTGCACTCTGTCAAGCAAGATGCAGTTCTTAAATTCACTCGAATTGCCCATAACGCAGTTGCCTCCTGTTATTACGTTTCCACGGATATAGGCACCCGGACGAATCTCGGTCCCGTGACCGATTATTGCCGGCGCATCAATGGTGACGTAGTCTGCAATCTTAACATCCTTGCCCACGAGGACACCGGGCTTGAGCTCGGTAAATTCAGGTATACCGCTCTCAAGAAGGGATGAGATCAGCTCCTTGATCTTCGGCAACATCTGCCAAGGATACTCGCAGGACTCAAAAAGGTCCTTCAGGTAGTCGACCTTGCAATCGTACAATTCCTTTGTCTTGACAAGCTTATCCAACTGTGTGGCCTCCCTTAATAATAACATCGGCGATCATACCCGCATACTTTTCGCAAAGCTCCATACTCTCGCTTTCGATCATTATGCGGATAACGGGCTCGGTTCCACTCTGACGAAGGAGGGCTCTGCCATTTCCGTCGATGAGTGCCTCTACCTTTTTGAGTTCATCGAGGACATCCTTGTCATTAAGTACCGCCTCTTTATCCTTTACGCGCAGGTTGACCATATGCTGAGGATAAAGCATGATCGGCTCAACCAGTTTGCCGAGCGAAAGCTTGCGGTCGCACATCTCTTCTGCGATCATGATAGCGGTTAGGATGCCGTCGCCTGTAGTTGCGTACTTCTTTATAATAATATGGCCCGACTGCTCGCCGCCCAAGCTGAAATTGTTTTCCTGCATAGACTCGTAAACAAAGCGGTCACCGACCTTGGTCTGATCGCACTCAATGCCGATCTTCTTAAGTGAAGCGAAGAAACCGCTGTTGGACATAACGGTGGCAACGACCGTATTGCCGTTGAGCATACCTCTCGACTTAAGCCTGTTGGCAAGGACGTACATCATCGCGTCACCGTCAACGATGTTGCCGTTCTCATCGACTGCAATACAACGGTCCGCGTCACCGTCAAAAGCAAAACCGACATCCAGTTTTTCATCTTTAACAAGAGTGCAGAGCTTCTCCATATGGGTGGAGCCGCAACCGTTGTTGACGTTAAGTCCGTCAGGCTCAGCGCCGATAATGTAGGTCTGCGCACCGAGAGCGTCGAAAACAGCCTTTGCGATCATCCATGATGCACCGTTGGCACAGTCAAGGCCTATGCGAAGCTTTTTGTAAGAATTAGACGCAACCGAGATAAGATAACCGACATAGCGGTTTCTGCCTGAGACGTGGTCGATGATCCTGCCGATGTTGTCACGCTGAGCCAAGGGCAGATCCCTCTCCTCAACTCCCAAAGCATACATATTGCCGTCGATATAAGCCTCGATAAGAGCGGTGGTCTCGTCATCAAGCTTCTCGCCGTGGCTGTTGATGACCTTGATTCCGTTGTCGTAGAAGGGATTGTGGGATGCGGTGATCATTATACCGCAATCAAACTCATCCTGACGGGTAACATAGGACACGCTCGGGGTGGTGGTAACGTGAAGCATATAAGCGTCGGCACCCGATGCGGTAATACCTGCGACGATGGAATACTCAAGCATATAGCTCGAGCGGCGGGTGTCCTTACCAATTACGATGCGGGGCCTGTATGCAGGGTCCTTGCATCCCGAAAGCGCAGAGGAATAGTACCAGCCGAGGAAACGGCCGACCTTGTAAGCCTGCATCGAGGTCAGGTTGAGGTTAGCCTCTCCCCTGAAGCCGTCGGTGCCGAAATATTTATTCTTTACAGGCGCACCCTTGGGAGCGCGGTTGACAACTATCTCGTCGCGAAGAAGGTCC
Organism: Acutalibacteraceae bacterium; assembly: GCA_045637185.1. Classification (GTDB taxonomy): domain Bacteria; phylum Bacillota; class Clostridia; order Oscillospirales; family Acutalibacteraceae; genus RGIG2206. The sequence continues at coordinate 777 of JAZTZA010000016.1, read as the reverse complement.
TCGGTAGAGATGTTGAAAAGCTCGCATATCTGCAAGACCTTATCGATCTGGGGCTGAGCCTGATCCATTTCCCACTTAGAGACCGCCTGACGCGAAACCGACAGTTTATCCGCCAAGGTTTCCTGCGACATACCAAGAGAATTGCGAAGATGGGTAATTTTCTCACCTAAAGTCATAATGCCCTCCTAATTTTAGCGTATACCTTAATATACGCGATTACTAACCATATAGTACACCCATTTTAACTTTTTTTCAAGAGGAAATTTATATTTTTGCTACTATAAGTTGCAATTTATCTAATTTCGCAATAAATTTGTCCAAATATGATTGATCAATTTTGTGATAATGCTACTTTTATTTGCGTGAGTATATATAAAAACACCCGACGATACAACGTATCATCGGGTGTTTGGTTATAATGTAGTTTCTATTGCTATACCTTCTATTACCACTTAAACGCCTCTATTAAAAACACAAAAACACCAATAACGCAAACAGCAGTCATAAGTCCACAAAAGATATTTAACAAAATTCTTATCCATTTATATTCAATATTTGAAATCACACTGATTGAGCATAAAAACATATGGATATTGGCAAAGCAGAATACAGAGAACGCGAGACAAATCGGAATTTTTATATTTACTGTATCGGCATATAAAAACGACCTCGTAGAATCAACTAAAAACGGTTCACAAGGAACTTTTGGAACAATTAAAAGAATAACAGTCAACAAAATTACAAACAAGATTTGAGAATAAATAACAAGTCCGAACA
>JAZTZA010000015.1:0-1394 GCA_045637185.1 Acutalibacteraceae bacterium | reverse complement strand
GTCTGCTTAAAAGCAATTGCCTGTACAATAAAAGAAGCAGATTTATACAATCCTCGTAAAATATCTTCGCTCTTTTCATACAGCATATTGTGTACACATCCATGGAATATGTTGCAGGCACCGATTTTGATTGCTCTGTCAACAGCACTTTCATCTATCAGGGGCAATAATTCATCAAGGCTTCCTATGATTGACCTTGTGTCATAATAGAATTGAAAAAGGTCTGAAGGCTCCCAGTTCATAATTTCTTTTTTTCCTGAAATGAAGCCGCAGGTCAGTTCCCTATGCGGCAGGGTGTCCAGCATTGCGTTATAGACACCGACATCGTCTGCCGACAATTCATCAAGAATGACTACAACGTCAATGTCGCTCGAGTCTGTCGCCTCGTTACGTCCGTAACTGCCCTGCAGTCCGACAAACCACACCCGTTCTCCAAAGGTTTCAGTTAATGCCCGCAAAAAACCATCCATCCAAATCGAGATATCTATCACTTCTATCCCCCACAAAGTTTTAATATCCCTTATTATATCACATTATCAGTTGCAAGGAAAGGATTTAAGCTTACTTTTTTTCATTGACAAAGCCAATACTTCGTGTTATGATGTATTACACGAAAGGAGGTATGGTATGGACATACAGTTGAAGCGTGGACTTTTGGATGTGTGCGTTTTGGCGGCCATCAAGGACGAAGATTCATACGGCTACAAGATAATCAAGGATATGAAGCCCTACATTGAGCTGTCCGAGTCGACCCTGTACACCATTCTCAAGCGCTTGGAAACGGCAAATATGCTGACTGTACGCACCGCAGAGCACGGCGGCAGACTTCGTAAGTATTACCATATTACCGATTTTGGACTCAGGCGCATCGAGGATTTCAAGGGCGAGTGGAAGGAAATCCTTTCTATATATCGATTTGTAACCAAGGAGGATGACGATGAATAAGCAGGAGTTTCTTGAGCGACTTCGCAACGGGTTATCCGGCCTGCCGCAAAACGACATTGAGGAAGGTCTGACCTTTTACAGCGAAATGATAGACGACCGAATGGAAGAGGGTCTCTCCGAAGAGGAAGCGGTCGGCGAGATCGGGCCGATCGACGCGATAGTTTCACAAATCGTAGCAGATATTCCCCTCTCCAAGCTCGTAAAAGAAAAAATGACGCAAAAAAGGCGGCTGAAGGTTTGGGAGATAGTGCTGTTGGCGGTTGGCTCGCCGATTTGGTTCTCATTGGCCGTCGCGGCATTTGCGGTGGTTCTTTCCCTCTATATCAGCCTGTGGGCTGTAATAGTTTCCCTGTGGGCCGTCTTCTGCTCGCTGATCGGCTGCTCTGTCGGCGGCGTTGCGGCGGGTGTCGTGTTTACATTTACCGACAGCGTTCCGTCGGGAGTTGCTA
>JAZTZA010000014.1:0-7899 GCA_045637185.1 Acutalibacteraceae bacterium | reverse complement strand
TGATTATTATTCTCATCGCTACCAGCTTTAAGGAAGAAAAGAGCAGCGCTGATACCCTTGAAAAAATGAAGCAAGAGGTGCTCGGACGGATAAATGCGGTCGAGCGCTGGGACGACTGAGATTTGGATTGCGGAGGAGAATTATATATGAGAAGACAGGTTGCATTGAACAAACTGTTTAATGTGCTCATCGTGTCGGGCATACTGTCCGAAGTTGGTACATATTTATTGGCGGTAGAAGGAAGTCTGGGCTTTGCAATATTCTTTGCCGTGTTTGGATTGATTATGATAATAGGTGCTGCAGTGTTCACCCCTGCGTGCTATCTGTTTGATGAGGACGGCGTGTCCTTTTGCTTTGTTTTTCGTTCAAACGAACGTTATCTTTGGACAAACATTCATAGCATAAAGGAGGAGGATATTTCCATCGGCAAAGCCTCTGCGATAGATCTGCTGTATGCCTCTGTTTTCAAGATAGAAGGACAGATTGAAGGAAAGAAAAAGCCGTATATGAAGGGCCATATTCGAAAGAGCTTCAGAACGAAGTATCTGCTTAAGAAGTATTGGGACGGCAGAGTTGAAGGCGGCTTTTTTGATGATATAATAGAATGGGTAAGAAAACGCCGAATGAAAAAAACAGGTGAGGTAAAGGAATATCTAACCGATGAAGTCGGCCATATGGAATATAATGTCAGGCTCAAGACAGAAGAGTGGCTTAAACCTTTCTGCGCTCAAGCCGAGCAGTTTGGTCTTGAATTGCGTCCGGAGTATTTGTATGTTACGGATGATTTTGAAGAGTACGAAAATAGACCTGACGCCGAATACACCTATGTTATAAGGGTGGAGGTAGCCCGACCAAATGAAAATGATGAAGACCGAATGCTTTATTTGTGGGCAGATCTGTTGTATGTTCGCTTTGGAAAAGAAGCCTATCGCGGTGTAGTGAATAAAAAGGCGTCAAGGGAGTTCGGCGAAGAGTTCTCCGAGATGTTCGGCGAGATAAAAGAGCTGGGATTTGAGGAATATTGCGCAACATTCTCTGAAGTATAAGTCAACGGTGTTGTGAAAAAATTTGCAAAAGCATTGATTTATTGCAACGGCTATAATATAATTACAGAAGTATGTGCAAATACTAAGATTACCAAAATATAGGAGTATCCGAATGATCGAATTAAGAAATGTCGGCTTTCGTACCGACGAGGGCAAGGACATACTCAAAAATATCAACCTTACCATCGACGACCGCCTGACTGCCGTTACCGGACCCAACGGAAGCGGCAAGTCTACTCTGGTCAAGATAATCGCGGGCATTATGCCTGCAACCTCGGGTCAGGTTCTGCTTGACGGCGAGGATATAACCAATATGTCGGTCACCGAGCGTGCCAAAAAGGGCATCAGCTTTGCTTTTCAACAGCCCGTTCGCTTCAAAGGCATCACTGTCAGCGACCTTGTCTCCATCGCCGCAGGCCACGAGCTGACCAAGTCTGAGGTCTGCTCCTATCTGTCGGAGGTCGGCCTTTGCGCCAACGAGTACATCGGCCGCGAGATTAACGCGTCTCTGTCGGGCGGCGAGCTCAAGCGTATCGAGATAGCCACCGCCCTTGCGCGCAACACCAAGGTCACCCTGTTTGACGAGCCGGAGGCAGGCATCGACCTCTGGAGCTTCCAGAATCTTATCAAGGTGTTTGAGAAGATGCACCGTCAGAATAACGGACAGATAGTGATAATCTCCCATCAGGAGAGGATACTGTCGGTCGCCGACCGAATCGTTCTGCTCACCGCGGGCGAGGTCAAGGCGGTCGGGGAGAAGAAGGATATCTTCCCGATGCTGATGGAGCAGAGCTACTCCTGTGCCTGCAGAACGGAGGGAGAATAATGGATAAATACGCGGCTTTACTTGAAACCATCACCGGCATCAAGGACTCCGTTTCGGGTGAGGGTGCCTTCAGCCTGCGCCTTGACGGTGCCTCCCACAGTATGCAGTCAACCAAGAATATCCGCATTGAGAAGAAGACCGACAAGGCGGGCATCGATATCTTTGTTGCCGCAGGCACCAAGGGTGAAGAGGTGCATATTCCCGTTATCATTTCTCAGTCGGGACTCAAGGAGCTTGTTTATAACGATTTCTACATCGGCGAGGATAGTGACGTTCGCATCATCGCGGGCTGCGGCATCAATAACTGCGGCTGTGACGACTCGGGCCACGACGGCGTACATTCCTTCCACGTCGGCAAGAACGCCCGCGTTGTGTATGCTGAGAAGCACGCAGGTATCGGCGACGGCACCGGCAAGCGCATTATGAACCCCGTCACCGAGGTCGAGCTTGATGACGGCGCATATATGGAAATGGACACCGTGCAGATAGGCGGCGTTGACGATACCAAGCGCACCACGAGGGCGGTGCTTGGCAATGAGGCCACCCTTATCGTCACCGAGAAGATCATGACCGAGGGCGACCAGTACGCCGAGACCGATTTCGAGATCGAGCTCAACGGCGAAAATTCGGGCACCCACGTTATTTCTCGCTCGGTCGCAAAGGGCGATTCCCGTCAGTTGTTCATCTCCAACATAAAGGGCAACAACGTTTGTAGCGGCCACACCGAATGCGACGCCATCATAATGGATAACGCGTCGGTCAGCGCCGTACCGAAGATCTCGGCCAACAGCCCCGATGCCTCCCTCATTCACGAGGCGGCAATCGGCAAGATCGCAGGCGAGCAGCTGATAAAGCTGATGACCCTCGGCCTGACCGAAAAGGAAGCGGAAGAAAAGATCGTCGCAGGCTTCCTGAAATAACAATATTTAAGCACCGCAGTTCAAACTGAACCTGCGGTGCTTTTGCGTAGTGGTATTAAATTGCGGCGGTTAGCCTGTAACTTGTTTTGTCAGGCCAGCTTTGACTTAAGAAATTCGGCGGCCGCGCAAATATCGCCGCAGGGATCGTCACCCGTTTCTCTCTCGATGGTCAAAAATCCGTCAAAACCGATATCGCGCAGGGCGGCGAGATATTTGTCCCAATCAACCTGCCCTTTGCCGAGGGGAACCTCCTTGAAGCCCTGGCAGGCGTTGAGCGCGTCGACCCCGCCTACCGCGAAGGCGTGGTAGACCTCGGTAGGATCTTGATTCGGGTCGAGCATAACGCCGTCTTTTGCGTGGGTGTGGACGATGTGATCCTTCAGGATGTAGACCGCTTCAACGGCATCCTGACCGGTTACCATAGTGAAGTTTGCGGGGTCAAGATTGACACCGACCCCTCCCTTTGTGTCCTCGATGAAGCCGAGCAGGGTGGCGGCCTTTTCAGGTCCCGTTTCGATGGCGAGGGTGATGCCCTTTGACTTGGCATATATGCCGCATTCGGTCAGCGCGTCAAGCATAACCCGATATCTCGGCACCGACTTGTCGTCGGGAATGACACCGATGTGGGTGGTGACGACGGGTGCACCGAATTCAGCGGCGAGGTCGACGATGGCCTTGGTCTTTTCAATGCGCAGTTGGTTGTCCTGCTCGCGCTCAAAGCCGTAACTGCCCATATCTCCGCAAAGGGCGCTGACTGCAAGGCCTTTGTCGGCCAACAGCTTCTTGTAAACCGCCTTCTGTTCTTCGGTGAGGGTCTCGGGAGAAAATTCGCCCGTAGTCGCGTATATCTGAACCCCTTGCAGTCCAAGAGAAGCGGCCAACTCAATTCCTTCAATATGTGATTTTTGGAAACAATCCGTAATAACACCGATCTTCATAGTTAATCCTCTCAGTTGATCTGTAAATTTAATATTTTACAGGCTGATCTCAGCGTTTTTATCGTTGGACGCGTACAAAGCGTCAAGCAGACGGGCACTTTCGAGAACGTAGTCGATGTGGTTTTTATCCTTGGTGCCGTTGGTAATAGAGTCAATGAATGCCGCATCTTCCTTGGTGTAGAAGTCGGGGATCTCGTGGTCGGAAACGGTGGAGGAAAGTGTCTCACCCTCCCAGAAGGTGAACTGCTTTCCGTACTGGAGCCTTGCACCGCCCTTGTCACCGAGGAAGTCGATATACATCTCGTTTTCTCCGATGTTCTGAGCCCAGGCGCCGTTAAAGGAGATGCTGGCCTTGTTGGTGCGGATGTAGCCTGAGATGTAGTCCTCAACGTCGTTTGTGCCGTTCTCGATGTCCGCAGTATCCTCGGCCCACATACTTGTGTAGCGGTAGGACTTCATATCCTTTGCCATCTCGTTGTAAGCGTTGCAGGTGACGGTTTTGAGCTTAACGTCACCGAGAATGTATAATACGAGGTCAAGGAAATGCACGCCCCAGTCGATGAGAACACCGCCGCCTGACTGTGATTTGGTGGTGAAGGCACCGCCGAGTCCGGGGATGTTTCTGAAATTTTTGAAGGAGCAGTAAACGTGATAGATCTCACCAAACTTGCCCTGTTCGTACATTTCTTTGATAACTTCGACCGATTTGTGATGACGATTGCACACGCCGATGTTCAGGATCTTGCCCTGACGCTTAGCTTCTTCGGCCATTTCGCAGGAAAGCGCGTAGTTGACGGTGATGGGTTTTTCGCAAAATACGTGCTTGCCCGCCTTGAGAGCATCCATAGTGATGGTGTAGTGTGCATAGTTAGGTGTAAGTACGTAAACAGCGTCAACCTCGGGGTCGGCCAAGGCGACCTTGTAATCGGTGATGACCTGCTCAATGTTGCCGAACTTCTCCTTTGCCGCCACCGCCTTCTCCTCAATGATGTCACAGGCGTATTTAATACGGACATTCTCCATAGAGCTGAACGCAGGGAAATGGGCGATGTTTGCTATGCGGCCGCAGCCGATGATTGCTAAAGTTTTCATACTGACACTCCTATCCTGTTTATTTGATTTTATCTTACCACAGCGTCGGTATAAGTAAATGTTCTGATTTGTGCAAAAAGATATCCTGATTTTTGATTTTGAAATATATAGAGTTTATATAGACTTTTTATTTGACATTTGTTAATATAAGAGTATCACGAAAGGGGGCGACAGGCAATATGCAGAAAAAATATCACCTTAACTATCACTTTGTGCCACCAAAGGATCTTGGCGACGTCAAGCTGGTGCAGATAGGCCGCCTGTATTGCACCGAAAATATGGTCATCGATAGGCACGTCCACCTTGATTGGTTTGAGATAACGATAGTAACGGCGGGAGAGGGGACCCTTTTGGCGAGGGATTGCAAGATCCCTGTAAAAAGCGGAGATGTTTTTCTATCTCTTCCTGCCGAGACCCACGCCATCTATTCAAGCGGACACGACCCGCTTAAATACGATTTCTTTTCCTTCAGTTGCGACAACCCCGACTATCAGATGCATCTTGAAATGATAATGCAGACCTTCTGCGACCCTGCGAGCCGTCTGTTTACCGACGCGCGTATACCGAATTTGGTGCAAAACGCTATTGCGGAGTTCCGAAAGGACGGCAACTTTTTGTCCGAGGACTGTATCAAGCATCTTCTGCACCTGATAGTTATTCATCTGCTGCGGATCTTTCCGAAATCGGATACATCCTTCGGCCTGACCGACATAAAGCAGGCGGATGAGCTGTGCTATCAGCTTATGAATTACATCGATACCCACATCTTCAACCTGAAAAACCTCACCGAGCTTACGGCCGTTACAAGCTATAATTACAGTTACCTCTCAACCCTGTTCCGCAAAACCACAGGTCAGACCCTGCAGGATTACTATTCTGCCGGTCGGTTGCGCACTGCCAAGTCCCTTGTGAAAGAGGGCAACCTGAAAATGACCGAGATATCCGAGTTGTTGCACTACTCATCGGTCTATGCCTTCAGCAAGGCCTACAAGCGAAAATACGGGATAAGTCCGTCTCTCGCACGCAAACTCAGACAGGAGAGGGCCGCTACATCTAAATAGACCAAGAGCGCCGATAAGCAATCGCTTATCGGCGCTCTCAATAAATATAGACAATGATTAGTTGGAAGCGTTGAGCTTCTTAACAAGGGCCGACTTCTTGTGAGCGGCGTTGTTCTTATGGAGCAGACCCTTGGCCTGAGCCATATCGATCTTCTTAACTGCAGCCTTGACAGCCTCAGCCTTATCGGTATCATTGTTTTCGATGGCGGCGTTAGCCTTTTTGATGGATGTCTTCAGTGCAGAATTGTAAGCCTTATTACGAGCAGCGTTTACCTCTGCGACCAAGACGCGCTTCTTAGCAGACTTGATGTTAGGCATAATTCCACCTCCTTATAAATATCTTGTTAGTCACCCAAGTATAATATCATCTCTGCAGAAAAAAAGCAAGTGTTTTTTTAATATTTCCCTAATTTTTTCAAGAAATTGCTGATCATCACCCTATTCTACCCAAAGTAGAGGGTGTAACCCGACCCTCTACCGAGCTGATTTCACCCGTTTAGTCGGTTTTTGTATCGGTAGGTTGATGAAATGCCCTCGTCGGTGGTAGGCTAATATTATCGAAAGGGGAGAACCGAAATGAAACGTACAAAACTTTGCGACCGTCTCTTGCCCATATATTCGGGTGGCGAGGAGTGTTTTCATATGGTGTCGCACATCGTCGGGGGAGGAATAGGTGTGCTTGTCCTTGTAGCAGGCATAGTTATTTCAATACTCCGTCAGGATGTCTGGGCGCTTGTCACTTCGATCATATACGGAGTGTCGTTGATATTGCTTTACACAATGTCAAGCGTCTACCACGGACTGCACTCGCCGATGGCGAAAAAGGTAATGCAGGTCCTCGACCACTGTACCATATACTTTTTGATCGCGGGCACCTATACGCCCATAACCCTCTGTGCTATTCGTCGCGTTTCACCGCTGTGGGCGTGGTTGCTTTTCGGACTGGTGTGGGGTTTGGCGGCGCTTGCGATGACTCTTACCGCCATCGACTTGAAAAAGTATGCCTGCTTCTCGATGATATGCTATATCGGAATGGGCTGGTGCGTGGTGATTGCCGTAAAGCCAACGATGCAGGCTATTGCACCTGCAGGGCTTGCGCTTTTGCTTGCAGGGGGCATAGCCTATACCATCGGTGCCGTCCTCTACGGCTTGGGAAAGAAAAGGAAGTGGATGCACGCCGTTTTCCACCTCTTTGTAGTGGTGGGAAGTGTCCTGCACGCCCTTTGCGTGCTGATGTATGTGCTGTAAAAAAACACGACTGTGAAAACAGTCGTGTTTTTTTCTACATCATCGCAAGCTCGACCGCTTGCTTTAGGGTCTTGACACCGTATATCTCGATGCCCTCCACCTTCTTCAACTGCTTGAGGCAGGCGTGGGGGACGATGCACTTGGCAAACCCAAGCCGAGCCGCCTCCTGAACCCGTTGCTGAACCTGCGAAACGGCGCGGATCTCGCCGGCGAGTCCCACCTCGCCAAATGCGACGAGGTCCTCAGGGATTACCGCATCCTTGAGGCTTGACACAAGGGTCAGCGCTACGGGAAGGTCGGCGGCAGGCTCGTCAAGTCTGAAGCCGCCGATGACGTTTATGTATGCATCCATATTTGAAAAGTAGAAGCCTGCGCGCCGCTCAAGTACGGCGATGAGCAGGTTGAATCTGTTGTAATCGAATCCGGTGGACATACGTCTCGGATTGCCGAAGCCCGAGGTGGCAACCAATCCCTGCACCTCGGCGAGAATGGGTCTGCTGCCCTCGAGGGTGCAGGCAACGCAGGTGCCCGAAACGTTGACAGGACGGCCCGAAAGGAGCATCTGCGACGGGTTTTCGACCTGAGCCAGCCCGTCGTCGCGCATCTCAAAGACACCGATCTCGTTGGTCGAGCCGAAGCGGTTTTTGACCGCGCGCAGGATACGCAGAGAGCTGTTCCGCTCGCCTTCGAAATACATAACTGTATCCACGATATGCTCGAGCACTCTCGGACCCGCGATCGCGCCTTCCTTTGTAACATGACCGATGA
>JAZTZA010000013.1:0-1829 GCA_045637185.1 Acutalibacteraceae bacterium | reverse complement strand
GCCCTCACCGCCCAGGAAGATATTCTTGGCACCCTTGACGGTCTCAATGTCCTCGGAGCTGATGACGGTCATATTCTTATATTTCTCGGGCAGGGGAGTGGTCATCTTCCATCTGCCGTCCAAAGCCTGTTCGTATGTCTTGCCCGCGTTACGGGGGGATGCGACCAGAGCGGTAACTTCAAAATAAGGGTGATCTTCCAAAAGGGTCAGAAAACGCTGACCGACCATACCCGTTGCACCGATAACACCGACATTGTACCTTTTCATTTTACATACCTTCTTACAAAAAAATCAATTTATTAAAAAAACCGGTTGAAAACCGGCCACCGTCAATTTATAATGTATGTGTCGCAAATATGTTTGACACACCGCTATTGACGGTTATCGAGGGGAACGCTACGCGTTTTTCGATACTAATATATGATACCACCGACTATATTGTTTGTCAAACACATTTTATGCCGTAATACCATTTTGTTTACAGATAAACCTGACTTGGAGAGTATTTATGAATAAAAAGGATTTTTACTACGATCTACCTGAAAATTTGATTGCGCAGACACCTGTTGAGCCACGTGATCATTCGCGTATGATGACTCTTTCGCTCAGCGACGGCTCGGTCGGTCACAAGTACTTTTTTGATGTTGTTGATTATCTTAATGAGGGCGATTGCCTTATCCTTAATGATACCCGTGTTCTTCCTGCGCGGATTTTCGGCAATAGGGTCGATACAGGCACACAGGTTGAGTTCGTTTTGCTAAAACAGATTGAAAATGACGTGTGGGAGTGCCTTGCGGGTCCGGGTAAAAGAGCCAAGCAGGGTAAGAGGTTTGATTTTTGCAACGGATTGATGACCGCTGAGGTTATCGACGTAACCCCTGAGGGCAACCGTATATTGAAATTTTACTATGACGGTGCATTCTTTGATGTGTTAGACCAAATCGGAAATATGCCCTTGCCGCCCTATATAACCGAGAGCCTTTCGGACAAAGAGAGGTATCAGACAGTCTATTCGAAGGAACTTGGTTCCGCTGCTGCACCGACTGCTGGACTTCATTTTACCAACAAACTGCTTGAAAGAATCAAAGCAAAGGGTGTTCGCATCGGCTACGTTACTCTCCACGTCGGACTCGGCACCTTCCGTCCTGTAAAGGTTGATGTCATAGAGGAACATAAAATGCATTCGGAGCACTATTATATGCCTGCCGAAACCGCTCAGCTTATAAACGATACAAAGGCCAACGGTAAGCGTGTTATCTGCGTCGGTACAACGAGCTGTCGCACGGTGGAAAGTGTGGCTCAGCGCGGTAAAATCGAAGAATGTTCCGGCGATACGAGTATATTTATATATCCGGGATATACCTTCAAGTGTATGGATGGACTTATCACCAATTTCCATCTGCCCGAAAGCACCCTGATAATGCTTGTCAGTGCCTTTGCAGGTTATGAGAATGTTATGAACGCATACAAAACAGCGGTCGATGAGAAGTACAGGTTCTTCTCGTTCGGCGATGCTATGCTTATTGTATAAAGGACACTGTCCTTTATACAGTGAAGAGTGAAAAGTGAATAGTGAATAGTTAAGGTGTCGGCTTCGCCGACGAATTTATAAATTTACTTTTCACATATCCCGTAAACTTCGAAGAATCGTATAAGGCTTTATTAAATTTTCAAAGAGGTTATTATGTTTAAGTTGATAAAAACTGAGAACAAGGCAAGACGAGGCGAGTTAAATACTGTCCACGGAACTGTTCAGACTCCTGCGTTTATGAACGTTGCTACGTCTGCCGCAATAAAGGGCGGAATCTCTGCATTTGACCTGAAGGAGC
>JAZTZA010000012.1:0-7436 GCA_045637185.1 Acutalibacteraceae bacterium | reverse complement strand
AATAACCGCGAGGATATGCACGCGGGTAACGAGCCTATTATTAAGCGGGTCATTGCTGTAGAGGGTGATTCGGTCGATATCAGGTTTGAGGATGGGATCGGTTATGTCTACGTCAACGGCGTGTTGAAGAACGAGACCTATATAAAGGAATATATCTCGGACGAAAAACCGATAATCAATCCTATCAGTTTTCCTGCTTTTGTACCTGACGGATGCATCTTCGTTCTCGGCGATAACCGAAACGAATCCCTTGACAGCAGGTCTGCCGACATCGGTGAGTACGGTATGATTGACACCAGATACGTGTTGGGCAAGGCGGTTTTGCGCCTTTTTCCCTTTGATAAGATTAGGAGGCTGTAATGGCAAAAACCGTACCTGATTTTGCGATCGAAAAACAGGCAAACTCAAAGGGCTATCTTGCCGTTTGCGCTGTCGATGAAGCAGGCAGAGGGCCGCTTGCCGGCCCTGTCTATGCCGCGGCAGTCATTCTGCCCGAAGACTGTGTGATTGAGGGGCTGAACGATTCAAAAAAGCTTTCCGAAAAGAAACGCGAGCAGCTTTTCGATGTCATAGTTGAAAAGGCTCTTTCATATTGTATAGCGTCTGCATCGGTTGAGGAGATAGAGGAGTATAATATTCTAAATGCCACCTTTATCGCTATGAATCGTGCGATCAACGGGCTAAATCCGCCTGCCGATTACGCGCTGATCGACGGAAACCGCGTGCCTGTCGGCATTGGTGTGCCCTGCGAAACGGTTATCGGCGGCGATGCCAAGAGCTTTTCGATAGCCGCCGCATCGGTGCTCGCAAAGGTGTCGCGTGACCGCGCGGTTGCCGAGCTTGATGAGGCCTATCCGCAGTACAATTTCAAAAAGCACAAGGGCTACGGTACCAAGGAACATATTGAAGCAATACTGAAATACGGGCCCTGCGAAATTCACCGTATGAGTTTCCTTGGTAAGATATTAAAGGGCTAAGATATGAATATCGGAAAGACAGGCGAAAAGGGTGAAAAATTAGCAGCCCGTTTTCTTGAAAAAAAGGGGTATACTATAATTGCAAAGAATTTTCAGACCCGTTTCGGCGAGATCGATATCATCTGCCGAAATAAAGAGTATCTGGTCTTTGCAGAGGTGAAAACAAGAAGCGGACAATATCTGGTCAGCGGCAGAGATGCCGTCGGCACCGCCAAACAGCAAAGGATATTGAAGGCGGCTATACAGTATATGCAAAATGATCCCGTTGAACTCCAACCGCGTTTTGATGTGGTCGAGGTAGTGTTCGGTGATAAGGAATGTCAAATTGAACATATCGAGAACGCATTTGACGCAGGGGGACTGTATGGATTATTTTGATCTTCATTGTGATACTATATATGAATGTACATTAAGAGGGCAGGCACTGTGGGAAAACAGGCTTGCCCTTTCGCTGTCCAAAGGTCAGGGTTTCGGCCGTTGGTGTCAGACCTTTGCACTGTTTATTCCCGATAAATATAAGGGCAAATCGGCGGTCGATTTTTACGAGAGACTCCTCGACACCTACCGAACCGAACTGTCGAGGAACCTTCCCAACATCGCCCATTGTAATAATGCGAGTGAGATAACAAAGGCAGTTGAAAACTGCAAATGTGCCGCGATTTTGTCGGTTGAAAACGCTTCTGCGCTTGCAGGGGATATATCAAGGGTTGCCACCCTATATGCTGACGGAGTGCGGATGATGACGCTGACCTGGAACGGCGACAACGAGCTTGCTTCAGGGGTCAAGGGAAGCGGAGGAGGTCTCACCCCGTTTGGAAGACAGGTGGTTGAAGAGATGGGGAGACTTGGCATGCTCTGCGACCTCTCTCACCTTAACGAGAGGGGATTTTGGGAGGTAGCGGAAATGGGTGTTGCCCCATTGGTAGCAAGTCATTCCAACCTCAAAAGAGTATGTGATAACCCGAGAAATCTTACCGATGAGCAGTTTAAGGCGATATGCAGATCGGGCGGAGTGATAGGCATCAATTTTTACAGGGAGTTTCTTTGCGGCGACCCGTTTGATAGGATATATGCCAACATTTGCTGTGCGCTTGAACTCGGCGGAGAGGATTGTATTGCCTTTGGAAGCGATTTTGACGGCGCACAGATGGATTATCGCATAAATTCGGTTGACAAAATGGACAATTTGTGCGATTATTTATTGAGTAAAGGAATGAGTCAGCAAGTTTTGAATAAGCTTTGCTTTGACAATGCATTTCGTATGTTTAGAAAAGAGGAAATTTAATGTTCTACAACAGCACCCGTGACAAGAGTGTAAGTGTCACGTCAGCACGCGCCATCAACGACGGCATTTCAAAGGATGGAGGCCTTTTCGTCCCCGAAAAACTGCCGAAGCTGGAGGCAAGCTTTTTTGAGGAATTAAAGGAGAAGGAATATGTTGACCGAGCGGCTGCAGTTCTCGGTCTGTTTCTGACCGATTTTACAGAGGACGAGATCGACGCCTGCGTAAAGGGTGCCTATATCGATACCTTTGAGGATAACGTTCCCGCACCTCTTAGCGATATGAGCGACGGCTCCTATATGCTTGAGCTGTGGCACGGACCCACCTGCGCATTCAAGGATATGGCTCTTCAGCTTTTGCCCCATCTGCTTACCCGTTCCTCTGCAAAGGTAAGTGACGGCAAGCGCACTGTCATTCTTGTTGCGACCTCGGGTGACACCGGTAAGGCGGCACTTGAAGGCTTTAAGGATGTTGAGAACACCTCTATAATGGTATTCTATCCCGATCAGGGAGTCAGCCAGACCCAGAAGCTGCAGATGGCCACTCAGGAGGGCAACAACGTCTTCGTCTGCGCCATCAACGGCAACTTCGACGATGCTCAGTCGGGTGTTAAGCGCATATTTACCGATAGTGCTATCGGTGCCAAACTCGCCGAAAACTCAATGGCATTTTCAAGCGCAAACTCTATCAACTGGGGCCGCCTGCTGCCGCAGATTGTCTACTATATCTCCGCCTACTGCGATCTTTTGAAGAACGATCCTAAGCTCGAGTCCTTCAATGTTGTTGTTCCGACGGGCAACTTCGGTAACATACTTGCCGCTTACTACGCTAAGTGTATGGGCGTGCCGATCGCAAAGCTGATCTGCGCTTCTAACCGCAATAGCGTGCTCTGCGACTTTATCCGCACGGGTACCTATGACCGCAACCGCGATTTCTATACCACCGTTTCGCCCTCGATGGATATTCTTATTTCCAGCAACCTTGAGCGTCTGCTTTATCACCTCAGCGGCGAGAACGATGCTCAGATAAACGAGTGGATGGATTCGCTGAAGAACACGGGCAAGTACACCGTAACCGATGAGGTTTTCAGTAAGGTTTCCGATCTTTTCTACGGCGGATGTGCCGTTGATGAGGCAACCAAGAATACCATTCACGACCTGTTTGAAAAGTCGGGCTATCTCTGCGATACCCATACTGCCGTTGCGGTGGCTGTATACAGGGAGTACCGCGAGAAAACGGGTGACACCCGTCCGACCGTCATTGTCTCGACCGCAAGCCCCTATAAGTTTGCGGCAGATGTCCTTGACGCAGTTGAAAACGGAGCCGCCGACGGCCTTTCGGGCATCGAGGCGATGGATACCCTTTCTGCCAAGACGGGTACCGCTATTCCTGCAAATCTTTACGGACTCGCCAACAAGCAGGTCAGATTTACCAAGGTTTGCGACCCCTCGCAGATGGACGAGGCGGTTTTCGAATACCTCAACATCAAATAATCAGCACTACGGCACAGACCCGACGAGAGCCGGGTCTGTTTTTGTTAAAATAAGCGAAAGGAGGAATCGCGATGGCTCTGTTTGCGTTGGCCGACCTGCATTTATCATTCTGTTCGGACAAGTCTATGGAGGTCTTTAAGGGATGGGAAAACTACACCGAGAGGATCGAGAGAAATTGGCGTGCGATTGTCGGCGAAGAAGATACTGTTGTCATACCGGGTGACTTTTCGTGGGAGATGAAGATCGAGAATGCCGTTGCGGATTTTTCTTTTCTCCATTCTCTGCCGGGCAAGAAGATATTGCTAAAGGGCAACCACGACCTTTGGTGGACCTCGATGAAAAAGATGAACGAGTTTTTGGAAAGCAACGGCTTCACCTCGATTCGTATTCTCAATAATGATGCTGTACTTGTCGATGGGGTCGTGGTCTGCGGTACGAGGGGCTGGCTGATTGAAGAGAGCGGAACCGACAGCAAACTGATAAACAGGGAAGCCCTGCGGCTGAGAATGTCGCTCGAGGCGGGCAAGAAGCTCGGTGATGATCTCGTGGTCTTTTTGCACTATCCGCCTATCACCCTCGAGAATAGGTGCGAGGAGATAATCGCGGTTCTTAAGGAGTTTGATTGCAAGCGGGTCTATTACGGTCACGTTCACGGTAACAGCGGAATTTACGCAGTAAATGGAGTGGTCGACGGAATAGATTATCAGCTTGTCTCCTGTGACCGAGTTAATTTCACTCCCGTAGGTATAAAGTGACAGTAAAAATATTGAAAATTTAAGTAATTTTGTAAAAAAAGCAGTAGAAAAATTATTACTGTTATGTTATAATACAAGCGTATGCGAATTTATCAAGGAGGATTAAAATGTTACTGAAAGCAAACAACAAGGTTGATACCAACCGCTACGAATTGGAGATCGTCATCGACGATAAGGAACTTGAGGTTGCCGTTGCCGCCGCCTACAAGAAAAACGCTGACAAGATTGCCCTTCCCGGCTTCCGCAAGGGTAAGGCTCCCCGTTCTCTCGTTGAGAGGATGTACGGTGCAGAGTTCTTCTATGAGGACGCGCTGAATATTCTCTATCCCGACGCTGTTGAGTTCGCTCTTAAGGAGGCCGACCTCGAGATCGTTTCCAACGATATCGGATTTGACCTTGTAAGTATGGATAAGAGCGGTGTTGATTTCAAGATCACCGTTACCGTTAAGCCTGAGGTCGAGATGAAGGGCTACAAGGGCATCAAGGCTGAGAAGCTCAAGGCCGTTGTCACCGACGAAGAGGTTGACCAGCAGGTTAAGAACGTTGCCGAGCGCAACGCACGTCTTGAGAATGTTACCGACCGTGCCGCCGCTATGGACGACACCGTTGTTATCGACTTTGAAGGCTTCACCGACGGTAAGGCTTTCGAGGGCGGCAAGGCTGAGGGCTACTCCCTTAAGCTTGGCTCCAACTCCTTTATCCCCGGATTCGAGGATCAGATCGTCGGTCACTCCATCGACGAGGAGTTCGACGTCAACGTCACCTTCCCCGAGGAGTATCACGCTGAGGAGCTCAAGGGCAAGCCTGCTGTCTTCAAGATCAAGCTGCACGAGATCAAGGTTACCGAGCTTCCTGTTATCGACGACGAGTTCGCCAAGGATGTCAGCGAGTTTGATACCCTCGACGAGTACAAGGCTGACCTCAAGGCAAAGCTTCTTGACGGCAAGACCAAGTCGGCCGACGATGCTGTTGAAGACCAGCTGATGCAGGGCATCATCGACAATGTTGTTGCCGAAATTCCTGATGCTATGATCGAGAGCAAGATGGATGAGAACGTTCAGTCCTTTGGCTACCGTCTGCAGATGCAGGGTATGGATCTGAACACCTATGTCAAGTATATGGGCGGCGATATGGCTGCCTTCCGTGAGTCCTTCAGAGGTCAGGCCGAGAAGCAGGTCAAACTTCGTTTGGCTCTTGAGAAGATCGCGGTCCTCGAGAACCTCGTTGCTTCCGAGGATGAGATCAACGCTGAGTACGAGAAGTATGCCAAGGATTACAATATGGAGCTCGAGAATATCAAGGCTGCTATTCCCGAGACCGAGCTGGTTAAGGATATCGTTGTCGGCAAGGCTATGACCTTTGTTCGTGAGAACGCCGACATCGTTGAGGTTGACGCTCTGAGCGAGAAGAAGCCCGCCGCTAAGAAGCCTGCTGCCAAGAAGTCCACTTCTACCGCTAAGGCTGCTGACGGCGAGAAGAAGCCCGCTGCAAAGAAGACTTCCACCTCTACTGCTAAGAAGTCCACTTCTACCGCCAAGGCTGCCGACGGCGAGAAGAAGCCTGCCGCTAAGAAGACCACTTCTACTTCTACTGCCAAGAAGACTACCTCTACCGCAAAGAAGACCACTACTAAAAAGGCAGAGACTGAGGAGAAATAAAATTTCTCTCATTGCATAATTAAGTGTTTTTGCGTCTATATTTTAACTTGTATGATTCCCGTATAATTCGTTATACGGGAATTGCCTTAACAAAGGATATGAAAGGAGAATTGTTATGGCATTAGTACCTTACGTAGTTGAACAGACAGGACGTGGCGAGCGTTCGTACGATATATTCTCGCGCTTGCTCAATGACCGTATTATCGTGTTGTCGGATCAGGTGAACGATCAGACCGCAAGTCTGGTTATCGCCCAGTTGCTCTATCTTGAGAGTCAGGATTCAACCAAGGATATCAGCCTCTACATCAACAGCCCCGGTGGCTCTGTTTCTGCCGGTCTTGCCATCTACGATACAATGCAGTACATCAAGTGCGATGTATCCAGCATTTGTATGGGTATGGCTGCAAGTATGGGAGCCTTCCTGCTTTCCTCCGGCGCAAAGGGTAAGCGCTTTGCTCTGCCCAACGCTGAGATTATGATCCACCAGCCTCTTGGACAGGCCGAGGGTCAGGCAACCGAAATTCTCATTCGTGCCGATCATATCAAACGTACCCGTGCGAATTTGAACCGAATTTTGTCCGAAAACACTAACCAGCCTATCGAGAATATCGAGCGTGATACCGAGCGTGATAACTTTATGACCGCTCAGCAGGCGCTTGAGTACGGCCTTATCGATAAGATCATCGAAAAGAGATAATTGACCGGAGGAGCCTATGTCTCGTAACGAAACAAATCAAAATGAGGTTTGCTGTTCCTTTTGCGGAAAGTCGTCGGAGGATGTTCGCCAGCTTGTAGGACAGGACGGCATCTATATCTGCGACGAGTGTATCGAGATATGCTACGACATCGTATCCGACCGTCCGCGCGGACACAACAGGCGTCACGACAATGCCAAGCCTTTTGTTCTGCCTAAGCCCAAGGAGCTGTACGACTACCTCAACGAGTATGTCATCGGTCAGGACGAGGCGAAGATCGCCCTGTCGGTTGCCGTTTACAACCACTATAAGCGCACTATGGCTAACGAGACCGACGTCGAGCTTGGAAAGAGCAATATTTTGTTGCTCGGACCTACCGGTGTGGGAAAGACTCTGCTTGCCCAGACCCTTGCGAAGAAGCTTGATGTTCCTTTTGCCATAACCGATGCTACTACCTTGACCGAGGCTGGCTACGTCGGCGAGGACGTTGAGAATATCCTGCTTCGCTTGATTCAGGCGGCCGACTATGATATCGAGCGTGCTCAGCGCGGTATCATTTATATCGACGAGATCGAC
>JAZTZA010000011.1:0-4982 GCA_045637185.1 Acutalibacteraceae bacterium | reverse complement strand
GGTTCGGTTATCGCCAATGCAGAGCGTCTGCTTCGCGGGGTCGAGTTAGAGGATGTGAATGGCGGCAGTATCACCGTTTGCTCCTGTGCTAACCGATACGACGAGGCCGATTATGTCGCGCGTACCATAAGGAAGCTGGTGCGCACCGAAGGCTACAGATACCGCGATTTTGCGGTCGTAGCACGCGATATAGAAGAGTATCACGCGATGCTGGTCAACGCGTTTGAGAGATACGGATTGCCCTGCTTCAGCGACCGCAGAGTTGATATAGATTCCCTCGCTCTTATCCGATTTGTTACCAATGCGTTAAACAGTGCGGGCAGCGGATTTGCCTTCGAAAACATAATTCCATATGTAAAATCAGCCCTTTCTCCTTTATCCGTTGAGCAGGCGGCTGAGCTTGAAAATTATGTTCTGTTGTGGAACAAGCGCGGCACTCAATGGTATGATGAATGGGTTGAAAATCCCAACGGCCTTGACACTGATTTTGATGAAGATGGGCTAAAAAGGATCAACCGTATGCGTGCTGATACCGTCGAGCCGTTGAAGACGCTTTCCAAGGCGCTTGACTCCGGAAATGTCAAGAATATATGCGGTGCCGTCTACCGATTCTTGATATCGGTCGGCGCCGATAAGAGACTGGCAGAATATGCCGCAAAGCTCGAAGCTGACGGTGATACCTATTTTGCCGACCTGCATCGAAACAGTTGGGACGCGCTTATGGCCTGCCTTGATAAAACGGTGAGTGTATTTGATGGCGAAACCTGCGATAAGGCTGAGTTTTTGCAGTTGTTTGCGATGCTTTTGTCATCGACCGACCTCGGTGCCATTCCGGACAGGCTTGATGAGGTGGTTATCGGCGCTGCAGATAGAATTCGACTTGGCGGAACAAGAGTTGTCTTTATGATCGGCGCCAATTACGGAGAATTTCCTCGTCCCGTTAAGCTGGGAGGCTTGCTTTCGGGCAACGACAGACGCCGCCTTATTCGTGGCGGACTCAATATGCCCGACTATGCAAGGGAGAATGCCGTCGATGAGCAGTATATCGTCTACACTTCGGTTACAGGTGCATCCGAAAGGCTGTATCTGACCTATCACACCTCGTCATTAAAGGGTGAATCAGGCACACCGAGCGAATTTGTTGTAAAGATATGCGAGAATATTCCGCAGGTTGTTCGGACTACCTCTCAGGATAGTTATGAGGACTGCTTTGAAGGAGTCTTGCCGGCAGTTGAACTTGTCAGCGGTGAGTCTTACAGGCAGTATGCACAGAGTTTGAAGGACGAGCTTGACAGGCAAAAGAGTCACCGATCTGCTCTGCTTGATCCGATCCTCAACGAGAAGAAAAGCGTTGGCCTCAAGCCTGAAACGGCACAGCGCCTTTTTGGTGCGGATATCAAAATGTCGGCCTCAAAGGCTGAGGTTTACAGCAAATGCCCCTTCTCATTTTTCTGTGAATTCGGTGTTGGTGCAAAGCCGTCAAAGAGTGCCGAATTTGATGCCTTGCAAAACGGAACTCTCGTCCATTATGTATTGGAGCATGCGGTGTCATCCTACGGAGCAAGGCTTGCCGATGTTGAACCGAAACAGCGGCAGGACGAAATAATCCGCCTGATTCGCGAGTATGCCGACCAATCCTTCGGCGGATACGACCGACTCGACCGCGCCTTCCTTTTCTTACTCGAGAGGGTTGCGATAGTGCTTGATGATATTCTGCGCCGTATCGGATGCGACTTTGCGCAAAGTGAGTTTAAGCCGGATAAATTCGAACTGCGTATCGGCTCTGAGGAACTTGAAGCGGTAAAGGTCAACATTTCCAACGGCTCGGTACTGCTTCGCGGAGCGGTCGATCGCGTTGACGTCTATAAGGCTGATGGCAAGACCTATGTACGCGTTGTCGACTACAAGACGGGTAGTAAAAAGTTTGACGTATCCGATCTTTTCTACGGCATAAATATGCAGATGCTTTTGTATCTGTTTGCCATCGTTGATAGCAATCTTTACGAAAATGCGGAGTGCTCCGGCGTGCTGTATCTGCCGTCACGCCGCGAGATAAAGATGTCATCCCACGGAGGTTCGCAGGGCGATGAAGCCGAACTTGGTATGAACGGTCTGCTCATCGACGATGAGGCGGTGCTTAGTGCTATGGAGCCCGAGGGCAAGGGTACCTATATCCCTTACTATCCGCACAATCCGAGGAAAAAGTCCTCATTGGCAAGCAAGGAGGACTTTGCCCGCCTGAAAAAGCATATATACAGCATTTTGGCGCAGATTGGCGAGAATATACACGCAGGACGTATTGAGGTTGACCCCGTTGATTCAAAGAATGGGTCGGCCTGCTCATACTGCAATTATAAATCGGTGTGTCTGCATCGAGAGGATGACAACCGAAAGGCCGAGTCCTATTCGTTGTCGTCTGCCCTTGAGAAGTTAGCAGAGGAGGTGGAGTGATGGGATTTAAGCCTACCGCAGAACAGCAACGCGCCCTTGATGCAAGGGGGAGCGTACTTGTTTCGGCAGCCGCAGGATCCGGTAAAACGGCCGTGCTTTCTCACCGAGTGGTAGAACGCATTATGGATAAGGCCGAGCCGATCGGACTGGACGAGATGCTCATCGTTACATTTACCAACGCTGCAGCCGCTGAGATGCGTGAGCGTATATCGGCCGTTTTGACCGAGTACGCACAGGAGCATCCCGAAAACTTCCGCGCTCTTGAGCAAAAGGCGGAGCTTGATTGCGCCGCAATAGGTACCATTGACTCATTCTGTATCGATCTGATACGCGATAATTTTGAAGCTGCGCAGATCAATCCTGATTTTCGTATCGCATCAAACGAGCAGTTGGCTCTTCTTGAAAAAAGTGCTGTCGGCGAGTCTCTCAACCGAATGTTGCTGAGTGAGCCGGAAGAATTTAAGTTTTTAATATCTGCGTTGGGAACGGGTATCAGTCTCAGCTCAGTTGAGGAAAAAATACTTAAAATCTATCATTATACCCAGTCGTTGCCATTCCCTGAGGTGTGGTTCGATGCAGCCTGTGACGAATACAATAAATTCAGTTCGCTGAATGACTCTGTATGGGCGAAGACATTATTTGACCGCGCCTTCGACCAAGCGGACTATCATAAAACCGCCGTTGCTTCCGTCTTGAGAAGCCTTGAGAGCGACGCAGGTTTATTGTCTGCATACGGCCCTGCGCTGAGTAATATATATGACCTGCTTTGCGCTGTTTGTGATGGGGCGAAGAGTATGGAATATGAACGGTTGCATCGGTTGCTGTCCGATTATTCACCCCTTGCTTTAGGTTCAAAGCAAAAGGTGGACGTTACTCTCAGAGAATATGCCAAGGGAGTCTTCAATTCAGCAAAATCTGCAGTCAACAAGCTGAAAGAGGTCTTTGCAGAGAATGAACAGACCTGCGTCGAGGATATAAAGGTTGCAGGAAGATGTGTCAACGGCCTTTGTGCCCTTGTGCGTGATTTTACAGAGATATTAGGCGAGACTAAAAGAGAGCGCAACCTCTATTCCTTTGCTGATATTGAGCACGCGGCACTGCGTTTGCTGTGTGAATGGAAGAACGGCGAGATTTGCGTACGAGAGAGCGACCTGACCTCTCGTTTCAAAGAGGTGCTGGTAGACGAATATCAGGATACCAACGACCTGCAAAACGCTATATTCTACGCTCTCTCCGATTGCGGAAAAAATCTATTCTTAGTCGGTGACGTAAAGCAGTCTATCTACCGCTTTAGACGTGCAAATCCCACCAATTTTATTGAGAAAAAGGAATCTTATCCCGAATATGACGGCACTACCTACCCTGCGAAGATTTCCCTGAGCGGTAATTTCCGCAGTCGAGCAGATGTGTGCGATTTCGTCAACTTTGTGTTCCGTCTGCTTATGGCGAAGAAAACTGCCGAGATGGATTATCTTGCCGAAGATGAATTGCGTCCGATGGGCGATTTCGCTGAGGTTGATGAGCCTGCGGTCGAACTGCATTTAGTCCACACCGATGAGGTTGAGGCTGAGGCATCCTATGTGGCAAAATATATTGCAAAGGCAGTTCAGGACGGCGAGCTCGTCTCGGACGGAAAGGGAGGCTTGCGCCCTGTTGAATGGCGCGATTTCACCGTTTTGCTTCGCTCCTGCAAGAAGAATGCGGAGGTTTTCCTCTCTGCAATGAAAAAGGCAGGAGTGCCCGCTTGGACCGAAAGCAAGGAGGGATTCTTTGGCCGCGAGGAGATACAGATTGCCCTTTCTCTTTTGAAGGCGATCGATAATCCCCTTAAGGACGTGCCCTTGCTTGCAACCCTGATGTCGCCCGTTTTCTCATTTGATGCAGAGGAGATTGCGCAAATGCGTCTTTGCGACCGAAAGGGAAGCCTTTACAGCGCTCTTTGCCGCTATGCTCGGGACAACGAAAAGGCAAAAGCCTTTTTATCCTCGCTTGCCCGTTATCGTGATTGGGCAGGTACCGTATCATCCGACAGGCTTATTAGAATGGTCATCGATGACACAGGACTGTCGGCGATAGTAAGGGGTATGGATGATGGTTCATCCCGTCGGGCAAACCTGCTTATGCTGGCTGAATGTGCCGCAGAACACGAGTCAAACGGATTCAAAGGGCTAACCTCCTTCCTGCGCTATCTTGACAGCGTCGAAAAGCGCGGGGGTGAAATTCCCGCCGCCGTTGTGTGCGAGAGTGAAAACGTCGTCCGTATACGGAGTATCCATAAGTCAAAGGGACTCCAGTCTCCCATTTGCGTCCTCGCCTGTATGACCGATGAGTTTAACCTGCAGGATTCCTATCAGTCGGTCGTACTCAATGAGAGTATGGGGAGCGGACTTCGCATCTGCGACGATGAAGCCGGAAAGAAGTACGACACTCTGCCTCGCAGGGCTATGTCCTATAAGGAGACAGATGCGGTCATCGCCGAGGAAATGCGATTGCTCTACGTTGCCTTGACGCGCGTTCAGGACAGGCTTGTA
>JAZTZA010000010.1:0-4200 GCA_045637185.1 Acutalibacteraceae bacterium | reverse complement strand
CATCGCACTGCTGAAAGAGACCTCGGTCGCAGGCTACGTCGGCGTAATCGATCTGACCAAGGCAGGAAACATTATTGCAGGCCGCACCTATTCCTACTTCATCCCCTTACTGACGGTGGCGGCGGTCTACCTTGTGATCGTTATGATACTGTCTTATCTGGTAGGATTGCTGGAAAGGAGTTTGAGGAAGAGTGACCACTAACGATGTATTGATAAAGGTCGAAGGGCTGAAAAAGGCTTTTGGCAAGAATTTGGTGCTTAACGGAATCGATATCGAGATAAACCGCGGCGACGTCGTGGTTATTATCGGACCCTCGGGTTCGGGTAAGTCCACCTTCCTGCGCACCCTCAATCTGCTTGAACAGCCCACCGACGGACATATATATTTCGACGGAAAAGACATCACCGATTCGAAGTCGGATATCAACCTTCATCGGCAGAAGGTCGGTATGGTGTTCCAGCAGTTCAACCTGTTCCCCAATATGACCATCCTTCGCAACCTCACCATCGGGCCGATGAAGCTGCTCAAGCAGTCGCGCGCAGAGGCTGAAGCAAACGCGATGAAGCTGCTCGAACGTGTCGGTCTTGCCGACCGCGCCTATTCCTATCCATCGCAGCTGTCGGGCGGTCAGAAACAGAGGGTAGCTATCGTTCGTGCTCTTTGTATGAACCCAGAGGTAATGCTCTTTGACGAGCCTACCAGCGCCCTTGATCCCGAGATGGTCGGAGAGGTCCTTGACGTTATGAAGAGCCTTGCAAAAGCAGGTATGACGATGGCGGTGGTTACACACGAGATGGGCTTTGCCCGCGAGGTCGGAAACCGCGTTATCTTCATCGATGACGGACAGATAATTGAGCAAGGAACTCCGAATGAGTTGTTCGACAATCCGCAGAATCCGAGGCTCAAGGATTTCCTTGGAAAAGTTTTAAAATAACCTGTTTAACAAATGTGTCGGCTCTGCTGACGCATTTGTTTTTTATTTTTGAAAATTTCTCTTTTCACCCGAAGAATAATGTGCTATATTATAATAGATATATTATATTTTCGGAGGACACTATGCCTAAAGTTTCATTTATGACAATTGCATATAATGAAAGCGGCTTCCTTCAGGCCCTACTTGACGACCTGACGGCTCAGGACTACCCCCACGACGATATCGAGGTGGTGTTGGTCGACGGCGGCTCGAAGGACGGCACCAAGGGTATTATGGAGCGTTTTGCTGAGAAGTGTGATTTTTTTGACTGCAAGGTGCTTGACAATCCCAAGCGAATTCAATCTGCGGGATGGAATATCGCTATTGAAAACGCAAGTGGCGAGATACTCATCCGCCTTGATGCGCACGGCAGGATAGACTCCGATTTCATTTCAAATGTGGTTGAGCAAATGGAACAAGGCGAGAATATCGTCGGCGGTCAGCGCATCACCATTTTTGACGGCAAACGTCCCTTTGCTAAACTTCTCGCTCACGCTGAGTCTTCCCCCTTTGGAAGCGGCGTTGCTTCATACAGGCGCAAGGTGTCACGTCGGTACGTCAAAACCCTTGCCCACGCGGCATATCGCAGGGACGTGTTTAAGCGAAGCGGCGTTTTTAACGAGAATTTAGTTCGAACTGAGGACAATGAATTGCATTTCAGGATGCGTCAGTCGGGCTACCGTTTCTGTCAATGCCCTGAGATTTATTCCTACCTTCACGCGAGGAACACCCTCAAGGGTATGATAAAACAGAAATGGGGCAACGGATTTTGGATCGGTGCTACTCTGCCCGTTTGTCCCGGCTGCCTTTCGCTTTATAATTTTGTGCCCGCGGCGTGTGTTGTGGTGTTCTTAAGCGCGATTGCCTGGTGTGTGCAGAACAACTCGCTCTTTGCGTTGGCATTTTTGGGCTTTTTCTATATGCTTGCCGCAATTATTGCAACGATTAAGGAGATCGTCAAGGAACCCTCTTGGGCAATCAAGCCGCTTCTCCTGCTTTTACCCCCGATTTTCCTGCTTTTGCATTTGTTCTACGGCGCGGGAACGATTTTCGGCGTAGTCTTCTCCCCTATTCTTGTGGTTAAAAATAAAAACAAAGGATGACAACCTATAATGAAGTACGAATACAACACTTCCGCTTGGCAAGGCGTCTTCGCTATGCCCAACTGCGTCGCGGATCAGCATATTAAACTTGCGTCCCACTCGGCACTCAAGCTTATGCTTTACCTTATGCGCAACGGAACTCAGATCGAGAACGATCTCATTTGCAAGGGTGCAGGTCTTACTCCGGTTGAGCTTGAAGAGGCGCTGACCTATTGGAAGTCCGCTGAATTGATCAGGGACACCGAGAAGGAAAATGCCGATGCAACTGCCGAGGATAAGCCAAAGCGGCACGTTATAGCACGCGAAAAGCGCGCTTCACGGGTCGAGGTTGCAATGCGAGCCTACGAGTCGAAGGAGATCGCACTTGTTCTCAATCAGGCGGAAATGAAATTTGCAAGGCCGCTTAAGGAGATAGAAAAGTCATCCCTTGTATACATACTTGACAACCTGTCTATGAATCCCGAGATAGTTCTGATGCTGCTCGAACACGCGGTAGCGGAAGGCAGAACGACTTCCTCCTTCCTTGAAGCAACCGCTGTCGACTGGATAAACAGAAGCATCGACACGGTGGCACTTGCCGAGCAGGAAATGACCAAGGCAGAGGAAAGAAAGCAGGCCTGGTCGATCGTTCGACGCGCCGCAAGCATCGACAGCCGCCGTCCTTCTCAAAAGGAAGCGGAATACTGTTACCGTTGGGTCAGCGAATGGGAATTTGACGATAAGATGCTGCGTCTTGCCTATGACCACTGCGTTGACAGCATCGGCAAGATGACCTTTCCGTATATGGACAAAATTCTCAACAACTGGCACACATCGGGCATCAAGACTCCTGATGCCGTCGCCCAGTCAGATCAGAAACGTCAAGAAAGTCAATCAGATGAAAATCAACCGTCCTTTGACCTCAGCTTATTTTAATAGGATGTAGGAGGATTAAAATGGGATATTCAAAAGAAGCCTACGAATACGCTTTAGGAATTGTCGCAACAAGACGAGAAGACACCTTGCGCGCCGCTGAGGATCGCAAGGATGAGATATACAAGGCCATCCCTCAGTTAGCCGAGCTTGACAGAAAACTCGGTGCAACAGGTATTGCGGCGGTAAAGGCCGCATCCGCCTTCAACGGAACTGATAAGCTTGTTGAGCTTCGCGCCGCATACTCTATGATCGAGGATCAGCGCAACGCTTTGCTGAAGGTTTCGGGCATCACAAATGCCGACCTTGAGCCGAAGCATTTCTGCTCGCTCTGCAACGACAGCGGATATTTTGAAGGATATCTCTGCGACTGTGCCAAAAAACTTGCAAAGCAGTACGAATATGACCTGCTCAATCGCTCGATGCCGTTGGATGACTCCACATTTGACAACTTCAACCTTTCCTACTACAAGGGCAAGGACAGCGATAAAATGGCAGAGGTTATGCGTTATTGCATTAACTATGCGAGTGATTTCAGCACCAGTTCGCCCAGTCTGCTCTTTTACGGAAAAACCGGCCTCGGCAAGACCCACCTTTCTCTTGCCATCGCAAATGAAGTGCTTAACGCAGGCTTTGGAGTTATGTACGGCTCGGCGCAAAATTATCTTGAGCGACTTGAGAAGGAGCATTTCGGTCGAAGCGAAGGCGATACCTTGGAACTGCTCTTGGGCTGCGACCTGCTGATAATCGACGACCTCGGTGCAGAATTCCAGACTGCCTTTACAGCATCTGCTATATACAACATCGTCAACAGCAGGATACTCAACGGATTGCCAACCGTAATCAGCACCAACCTATCCCCTGCTGAAATTACCAAATGCTACGGCGAGCGGGTTATGTCCCGTATTCTCGGCAACTTCCGCAGGTTTGAGTTTACGGGAGCTGATATCCGTCAGCAAAAAATGCTGAGAGGTTAAAGTACGACCTTGACAAATCCGATAAGGGTATTGTAAAATACCTCTTGCGAGCGGGTCAGGCAGCTGCGTGACCACGGTCATGAGGAAAGTCCGAGCACCACAGGGCAGGATAACGGCTAACGGCCGCCGAGGGTGACCTTAGGGAAAGTGCAACAGAGATATACCGCCGACTATGTCGGTAAGGGTGGAAAGGCGAGGTAAGAGCTCACCGGCGTGCAGGAGACTGCACGGCCA
>JAZTZA010000009.1:0-2083 GCA_045637185.1 Acutalibacteraceae bacterium | reverse complement strand
ACCACCATCGCGGCGGTATCTATGTGCAAGATCGACGACCCCTACCTGCAGATACCCGACGTCGTATCCTACAACCATTACTTCGGCTGGTACGGCGGAGAGACCGATATGAACGGCCCGTGGTTTGACAAGTTCCACGCCACCCACCCGAATATCCCCATCGGATGCAGTGAGTACGGCTGTGAGGCACTCAACTGGCACACCTCTAACCCCATGCAGGGCGACTACACCGAGGAGTATCAGTCATACTACCACGAGGAGCTTATCAAGCAGCTCTTCAGCCGTAAATATATGTGGGCAACTCACGTCTGGAATATGTTTGACTTTGGCGCAGATGCGCGTAACGAGGGCGGCGAAAACGGACAGAACCACAAGGGACTTGTCACCTTCGACCGCAAGTACAAGAAAGACTCCTTCTACGCATACAAGGCATGGCTGTCGGATGAGCCCTTCGTCCACCTTTGCAGCAAGCGCTACGTCGACCGCGTCGAAGACGTAACTAAGGTCACCGTCTACTCCAATCAGCCCGAGGTAGAACTTTTCGCCAACGGCGTCTCCCTCGGCAAGAAGGCAAGCGCCGAGCACTTCTTCTACTTCGAGGTTGAAAACGTCGGCGAGGTAAAGCTGGTTGCCGTTGCAGGCGACTGCAGGGATGAGAGCCTCATCCGCAAGGTCGATACCTTTAACGAGGATTACCGCCTGCGTGAAAAGGGTGCCATACTCAACTGGTTCGACATCGATGCACCCGAGGGCTACCTCTCCCTCAACGATAAGATGAGCGACGTCATCAGCACTATGCAGGGCAAGCTTATCTTTATGGGACTTGTCGGCAAGCTTATGGGCGGCAAGGACAAGGGCGGCAAGGATGGCAAGATCAAGGCAGGCGGCTTCGAAGTCGGTCCCGAGATGATGAGTATGATGGGCGGCTTCACCGTTCTCAGACTCTTCACCCTTATGGGCGGAATGATGGACGTCAAGTTCACCAAGGAAGAACTGCTCGACCTCAACGCCAAGCTCAACAAGATCAAGAGACCTAAGAAGAAGTAAGTCTTAGAATAAGAAAACAGGAATGACACCTCGTCATTCCTGTTTTTTCATCTTATTTTCAGTTTAATATTGCTGCAAGCCTTTGAGAGTACCTTTGACAATGGCAGTACCAGCATACCTGCACAGAGGTTGCCTACCCCGTGGTTTATATCAAAGGGTATACCCGTAATTATCAACGCGATTGTTCTTTCGAAATTGCATCCTAATATAAGAGCCATAGCGGGAGCGGATATTACTCCGTAGAGAAGGCCGTGCAGACAGCATACCGCAGGATAAACAAAGCAGGCGACCTTGTCGGGCATTTTGCGGGGCAAAAGCATAGTCATACCCCACAGCACCGCCCAGGTGTAAATATTGGGCAACCACCACACAAATCCGGAGTAGACACCGACGAGGATCACGTAAATGTATATCGGTATGAGTGCCTTTGCACGAAAGACAAGGGTGAACACCATTGTGAACATTCCGACCAAATGAATGTTGGGCAGGGCGTCCATCAGCACCTTTGAGCCAAACATAAGGGCGCCGAGCATGGCGAACAGGACCAGCTCGTACACCGTGATCAGCCGCTTGCGGCGGCGCTCAGCCTTATTTTGTTCTTTCAAGGCGGTATGTAGCACTTTCGTCGATATCGGTCATATCAACACCGGTCAGCGCAAGTTCTCCGTCGATGTAGAAGGCCCAGTAGGTCTGATCCTCGTCAAAATCGGCGATTATGCCGTTGACCTGCTTTACATAGAGCCCGAAATCGCCCTCGTCGCCGTCTATAAGCTTATGCTCAAGCAGTGCCTCGCCGACCGTTTTCTTATCGGTGTGAATGGTGAAGAGAACCGACTTGTCCTCCGCCTTCACCTCGACCGAAATCGTTTTTGAGCCTTCACCGAATTCGGTGTCGGTCAGATAGTCGGCATTCTCCCACAGGCCTGTTTTCTCAACAGCGTTGCAAGCGGCAAGGGAAAGCACCACCATAACCGCGGCAAGCATCGCAAGGGTCGGTCTCATAATTTGTTTCATTTCGCATTATCCTTTCTTTTTT
>JAZTZA010000008.1:0-2847 GCA_045637185.1 Acutalibacteraceae bacterium | reverse complement strand
TTCGCGCAGGTCTTTAATTCTTCCTGCGACCTCTTTCAAACTGTAATCCATTGTTGCTGTCCCCTTTCGTTGATGACATTTTGAAAATGGCTACAAATTCGAATAAAACAAAAAACTCGCCTCAAAAGAAAACCTTTGAGACGAGTTGTTAAACCCGCGGTACCACTCAAATTACGGAAAATACTTTCCGTCACTTTCCGGACTCTGACAAGTCCTTTGCCTTTACGCAGCAATACGGAAGGAGTCTACTCGGCCGAGCCTTTCGGTCCTCCGACTCAGAAGGGATAGGTCATTTGGAAATCTCGCTGTTGCCTCACACCAACCGACAACTCTCTGCAAAGCGTTGCTTTCCGACCGTCTTCATCGCAGTCGTTATTTGTGATATTCAAATTTGCTTGGATTATAGCACTCAAAAATAAGTTTGTCAATAGCCAATTTGAATTTTTTACCGCTATTCCCCTTTTTTGCGGATTTTTTCCTTGCTTCCGTCGGGGCGCTGGATATAGGTGTTTTCAAGCTGACCCACCAGCGAAGCCTTAAAGGAATCGATGTACTCGCGTCGCAAAATTTCCCTCTCCGCCTTTTCCTCATCGGTCAGAGGGCCCTGCTTGGCCTTCTTTGCAAGCTCGTTGATACGGTCTATCTTCTTCTGTTCCATAACTACTCCTTTATCTACACTTCGATATGCACTTGGCTTCCGCCTGCGCGGTCCTTTGTAACAATAAGCTGGCGGTCGATGCACCGCTTGAGTTCTCCGACGTGGCTGATTATTCCGATCAGCCTGTTGCCTGCCGAAAGGTCGCCGAGCACCGCCATCGCCTGTTCAAGCGATTCCTCGTCGAGCGAGGCGAAGCCCTCGTCGATGAACATCGCATCCAACTGTATACCGCCTGCCGTCGACTGCACGACGTCAGACAGTCCGAGGGCAAGGGCAAGGGACGCCTTGAAGGACTCGCCGCCCGAAAGGGACCTGACACTCCGTTGAGAGCCGTTGTAGTGGTCGATGACGTTGAGTTCAAGCCCGCTCTTTGAGCGGATGTTGTCGGCCGTTTCGGCGCG
Source organism: Acutalibacteraceae bacterium (assembly GCA_045637185.1). Lineage (GTDB taxonomy): Bacteria > Bacillota > Clostridia > Oscillospirales > Acutalibacteraceae > RGIG2206. The sequence goes on along the minus strand of JAZTZA010000008.1, from coordinate 1,788 downwards.
GACAAGCTCGTACTGACCGCCCGTCATAGTGCGAAGCCGCAGGTTTGCCGATGCGATAACACGGTCAAAATAGGATATCTGGATATAGGTCTCAAACTGGAACCGTTCCTTGCCGGTCATTGTGCCGTTAGCGGTTCGCGCAAGGGCGTCGGCCCACTTTAATTTTTCCTCTACGGCCGAGAGACCTGCCCGTCCCGAGCGGATATTATTCATAGCGGTGCCGTTGGCCGACAATCGCACGCGCAAGGCGTTGGCCGTGTCGGTGTCGACCTGTTTGGTTGCGGAGAGTGTGTTGTACTGCTCTTTGAGCGGTGCAAGCTCCTCTACCGAGGCTTCACGCAGCACCGCCTCGTCGGCCGTTATCGCCGCCTGAAGTTCGCGCACCTCGGCAGCCGCCTTTTGCTCGACCTCCTGTGCCTGCAGGAAGGCCTGCTCAAGCGCCGTTTTCTCCCTTTGCTTATCCGAAACGGCATCCTGTGCCTGCTGCTTGCTCTTATATTCAAGTCGGCCGATAGTCTCGACATACTGACGGCGCAAAGCATCCACACGTTCCTGCTCGGCGGCTATCTCAGCCGTCAGGCTCGCCTGCTCGGCGGAAACCGCCTCAAGCTCGGCCTCGAGGGTGGGTATCTGCTCCGACAGCAACCGCCGTCTCTCACATTGGGCGTTGAGTTCTTCAATCTGTGCCGCAAGGGTATCTGCGTCGGTCTCAGCCTGCTTTATAGCGGCCGCTACCTGATGGGCGGCAATCTCCACTCCCTCGCCGAACTCATCGACAAAGGCCTTGCGTACCGCTTGGGTGGTCTTTTCGGCCGCCGCCTTACATTCGCCTGCAAAACTGCTCTGCTTTACGCAAAGGGCGGTAGCGGCGTCACTTTTCTCTTTATACTGCCTGAGGATCTCCTCGCTCGGCGCATCCTCACACATCACGGCAGGCGCAGGATGATGCACCGAGCCGCAAACGGCACAGGGCTCGCCCTCTCTTAAACGGCTTGCAAGCACACCTGCCTGTCCGTCCAAAAAGGCTCGCTCAAGCCGAGCGTACTGAGTCCTCAGGGCATCGCTCTCTTCAGAAGAGGCCTGATATTCACCTGCCGCACGCTGATAGTCAAGCTGCGCCTGACGGTCGGCCTCAAGCATTTTTTCGATATCGCAAAGGCGGGTAAGACGGAGATTGTTTTTCTCCTGCAGGTTGATGGCCGTCTGACGCTGAGCCTCGCTGTTTGCAAGCTCTTCAACCTCTTTTCGAGCCTGTAAAAGCGCCTGCTTTTGACCTTCAGCGCGGATTTTCAGCTGCTCCGACCGCTCGATCTTTATCTTGACCTCTGCGGAGATACGCTTGCCCTGATCGGTCAAGCCCTCAAGGGCATCGTACTCGGGCAACCGGTCGCACAATGCGCCTATCTGTGCCGTCAGCCGCTCGCGCTCAGGGGCACGCTCGGTCTCGGCTTTGAGCGCCTCGCTCGCCTGTTCAAGCAGCGGCAAAGCGGCCTGCAGGCCGACCTTGTTGCGCTCGAGACGGCGACCTACCTCACCGCGTTTTTCGGCAGTAGCAATGCGCCCTGCCAGCCCTTCAAGCAGGCTGTCGGTCTGCTTCAATTTTTCCTCCAACGCGGCACGCGCCTCGCTATCGGCGGTCAGCATCGCTTCGACTATCGGCAAGGCCGCGTCAAGCACCTGCACGCTCTCTCCCTGTCTTGCCTCATCGAGCTGAAGGGTCAGCGGGTGCCCCTCATCAAAGGCGACATCCGACAGGTACTGCAGGATGCTCTGTGAAAGGGTGCGAAA
>JAZTZA010000007.1:0-2133 GCA_045637185.1 Acutalibacteraceae bacterium | reverse complement strand
CTAAAAAGCGGTAGTACCGCGGCAAACGGCGCACTACCGACATAGAAATTCTCTCGCTCATCAGCTCTCCCCTTTCAATTACATTTTAGATAATTATGCGCCACAAACGAGCTTTTGTCAACGGCTTTTTGCAAAATAGCCGTTTGTGAGGGCGGCGAAGAGGTCGCGGTCTACATCAAGACCTGTCTCAAAATTCAATAACTCCAAGCAAAACGGTTGGACGCTTATCCCGTCCAACCGTTTTTTTGTATGGAATTGCCGCTCCTTTTGTGCTATAATGGCTTTAACAAAAGGAGGTGGCGGAATGGGAGGCTGTATGCTTTGCCCCAGAAGATGCGGTGCAGACAGGGAAAACGGTCGCGTCGGCGTCTGCGGTGCCGACAAGGTGATAAGAATTGCCCGCGCGGCACCTCATTACTGGGAAGAGCCCTGCATTTCGGGCACAAAGGGGTCGGGAGCCGTCTTTTTCACAGGTTGTCCCCTTGGTTGCGTCTACTGCCAGAACAAAGCCATATCCTCGGGCGGTGTCGGCAGGGTGTATTCGGTCAGCGAATTGGCCGACCTTTTCCTTTCTCTGCAGGCGCAGAGGGTGCACAACGTCAACCTCGTCACCCCGACCCATTTCACGCCGCAAATAGCCGAGGCGCTCGATAAAGCGCGCCTGTCGGTGCCGGTAGTTTACAACTGCTCGGGCTACGAGCTGCCCGAAACGCTCGAGCTGCTGCGCGGACGGGTCGGTATCTTCCTACCCGACTTCAAGTATGCCGACGGCGCCCTTGCCAAGCGGTACTCTCGCGCCGAGGATTACCCCGAGGTAGCCCTTGCCGCGATAGAAAAGATGCTCGAGCTGGTCGGAGAGCCGACCTTTGATACCGACGGAATGATGGTGTCGGGTGTCATCGTGCGGCATATGGTCCTGCCCAATCACACCGACAACAGTATGAAGGCCCTACGGATGCTCAAAAACGCCTTCGGCGACCGCCTGCTCGTCAGTATTATGAGCCAGTACACGCCGATGCCCAATTTGCCCTATGAGGAGCTTTCGCGACCCGTCACCTTCGACGAGTACGAGCTTGTGCTCGATTACGCCGACCATCTTGGGATAGCGAGCGGCTTCAGGCAGGAGGGCGGCGCAGTCGGAGAAAGCTTCATCCCCGACTTCGAGGTGTGACCTTCTGTTGTAATAATACAAACAAAAAGCACTCTGCTGAACGCAGAGTGCTTTTTCATCTTTAATCGTCCTGAAAGATATCCTTCAGCTTCTGGAAGAAGGAGCGGCGCTCCTTGTAGTTGCCGTCGCCCAGCGAGTCGTCGAAGTCCTGCAGCTTCTTCTTCTGCTCGCCCGACAGGCCGCGCGGCACCTCGATCTTGATCTTGACATACTGATCGCCGCGTGCCGACGAGCGCAGATACTGAATTCCGCGACCCCTCAGCTTATATTCGTCGCCCGGCTGTGTGCCGTCTCGGATTTTAAGGTTGACCTTTCCGTCGAGGGTGGGAACCACCACCTCGGCACCGAGGGCCGCCTGCACGAAGGTGATCGGCACCTCGCAGTAAACGTCGTAGCCGTCCCTCTCAAACAGGGGGTGCGGACGCACCGAAATGACCACCCTCAGATCGCCTGCAGGGCCGCCGTTTGAGCCTGCGTTGCCCTGACCCGAAAGGTTGAGAACCTGTCCGTCGTCGATGCCTGCAGGCACGGTGACCTCGATCTCCTTGGTGCGACGCACCTTGCCCTTGCCCGAGCAGGTGGGACAGGGATCCTCGATGATCTTGCCGGTCGCGTTGCATCGGTCGCAGGGGCGCTGGGTCTGCATCTGACCGAAGGGGGTGCGCTGCACCTGAGTCACGTTGCCGCGGCCGTTACAAACAGGGCAGGTCTTGGGGGCGGTGCCCTTCTTTGCCCCCGTGCCCGAACAGTCGGAGCAGTTGTCGATGATAGGCACCTTGACCGTCTTGACGCAACCCTTTGCCGCCTCCTCAAAGGAGAGGTTGAGGTTGGCCTGTGTATCAGTACCGCGACGGGGTGCGTTGGGGTTGGAACGTCGGCCACCGCCGAAACCACCACCGAAGCCGCCGCCGAATATGTTGCCGAACAGGGCGCCGAGGTCCATATCAAAGCCGCCGAATCCA
>JAZTZA010000006.1:0-4942 GCA_045637185.1 Acutalibacteraceae bacterium | reverse complement strand
CAACGGCGCAGGAGGCAGGGTTTTCCGAACATTCAATCGCCAATATCTTCAAGCTTCATTCCTCCCACGCAGGCCAGGGTCACCCTCCTGCCGTTTTCATCATCGGTGCGGCGTATCTCCACCTCAAGCCTGTCCTCAGGCAGAGCACCCGCAATATTTTCGCTCCACTCGACCGCCATCACGCAGGGGGTGTCCATATACTCGAAATACCCCGTTGAATAGAGGTCATCCCAACCGTCGACGCGGTACATATCAAAATGGTAAAGGGGCAACCGTCCGCCGACATATTCGTGGACTATCGCAAAGGTCGGGGAAGCCACCTCGCCGTCGTAACCCAAGCCACGCGCAAAGCCGCGCACAAAGGCGGTCTTGCCTGCGCCGAGGTCGCCCTTCATAGCAATAACGCCGCCGCCAAAGCCCCGTGCCAGACGCGAAGCCAATTGCTCGGTCATTTCAACACAGTCGGTGCAAAACTGCACAACCTTCTCAGACACGGCCGCCACCCTTTCCCACAAAATTCATTCTTTTAACAGTATAACACAGTTTTTTCAACATTAAAAGGTTTATTTCTAAACTTTTAAGGATTTACTTGCACTTGAGGTAAGTTTATTTTATAATAATATGCATAAAAGATATTAAAAGGAGGTGTTTGGTCGATGAGAAGGCTTTGGGGTATGATTGCAGACTATTTCCGCGAGACCGACAAGGTGCTGCTTTTTCTCTGTACCTGTGCGTCACTTTACGGCTCGATGATGGTCCTTTCCACCACCCGTTACACAGGTAGCTCGCGCGCCTTCTTCGTTCAGCTTGCCGCTATTGCCATCGGTATTGCCGCCGCGGTAATTATGTCGGTGACCTTCGACTACAACACCATCGTTAAGTGGTGGATGATACCCGCCGCGATAGCACTTATACTGGTCGGACTGACCTTTATCATCGGCTACGCACCGGGCGGCACCGATGACAAGGCCTGGATCAAGCTCCCCCTCGGTATGTCATTCCAGCCCAGCGAACTGCTCAAGATCGCCTTTATCATCACCTTCTCAAAGCACGTCAGCCTGCTTGGCGAGAGGGTCAATTCCATCCTCAACATAATCGCGCTGTGCATTCACGGCACCATTCCCGTTATGCTCATTCACATTCAGGGCGACTCGGGTACCGCTTTGGTGCTCGGTGTCATCTTCCTGAGCATGATGTTTGCCGCGGGCATCCGTATGCGCTATTTCGTTATCGCGGGAGTGCTTGCCGCACTTGCCACCCCTATCACCTGGTTCTTCATTATGAACGACGACCAGCGCGACCGTATCGAGACCCTGCTCAATCCCGAGCTTGACCTCTACGGAACAGGCTGGCAACAATGGCGCGCCCGTATTGCGATGGCCAACGGCGGCTTCTTCGGCAAGGGCTATCTCAAGGGTGACTTCGTGCAAAAGGGCGGCGTTCCCGAGGGGCATAACGACTTTATCTTTGCCTCTACGGGCGAGGAATTGGGTATGCTCGGCCTTATCGCCGTTATTGCCCTGTTGCTCGCAATATGCATTCGTATTCTCGTTATCGCCCATCACGCCAAGGATAAGCAGGGTGTTATCATATGCAGCGGCATCTTCGGTATGCTGGCCGCCCAGATGATACTCAACATCGGAATGTGCGTTTCCCTGCTGCCCGTTATCGGCATCACCCTGCCCTTCTTCAGTGCAGGCGGTACCAGTCTTGTTGCTACCTTCCTCGGTATCGGTCTGGTGCTCAACGTCTACAACCACCGCAACCTGCGCCCGATGTATCTGCGCGACGATTTTTAGGTGACGGCTATGAAGTTTTATTTCCACACCCTCGGGTGCAAGGTCAATCAATATGAGACCTCCTCTATGCAACAGGCGATAGTGTCTGCAGGCCACGAAATTGTACCCTGCGAGGCTCAGCCTGACGTGGTGGTGCTTAATTCCTGCACCGTAACTGCCGAAAGCGACCGCAAGGCGCGTCAGCTTTTGCGCCGTTTCAGGAGAGAGGCTCCCAATTCTGTAATCGTGCTGACGGGATGCTTGCCGCAGGCCTTCCCCGATGAGTCAAGGACGCTCGATGCCGCCGATATTGTTATGGGCAACGCATCCAACGAGCGTCTGCTTTCTTTGGTAGAAAAACATCTGCAGACAGGCGAGCGCATCGTCGATATCGAAAAGCACACCCGCGACGAAAAGTTCAAGACCCCCTGCATCGAGAAATTCCCTGAGCGCACCCGTGCCTACGTCAAGATTCAGGACGGATGCGAGCGCTTTTGCACCTACTGCATCATCCCCTTTGCACGCGGTTTCGTCCGCTCAAAGACTCCCCTTGATATTGAAAAAGAGGTCGAAAAGCTTGCCGAAAACGGCCACCGCGAGATTGTACTTGTGGGCATCAACCTCTCTACATACGGAAAGGATATATCCCTCAACCTCTGCGACGCGGTCGACGCGGTCTGCAGGGTCGAGGGCATCGACCGAGTAAGGCTCGGCTCACTTGAGCCCGACCTTTTCACCGATGAGATGCTCGACCGCCTGCAAGGGCAGGACAAGTTCTGTCCCCAGTTCCACCTTGCGCTTCAATCGGGCTGTGACGCGACCTTGCGCCGAATGAACAGACACTACGATTGCGCCTTTTTCGCTGACCTTGTCGAGCGTATCAGGTGCCGTTTTGCCGACTGCTCGATAACCACCGACGTGATGGTCGGATTTGCAGGCGAGACCGAGGAGGAATTTGCGGAGTCGGTCGAATTCGTCAAGCGTATCGGCTTTGCCCGTTGCCACGTCTTTGCTTACTCAAAGCGGGCAGGTACCTTTGCGGCAAAAATGCCCGATCAGGTGCCCAACGCCGTCAAGCAGGAGCGCTCCCGCCGTATGATCGAAGCGGCCGCCGAGAGCGAACGACGTTTTCTGCTATCGCAGGTGGGTAGCAAGGCTCAAGTGCTGTTCGAGACCTACGAAAAGGGCATAAATAAAGGCTACACCGCCAACTACACCCTTGTGCAAGCGGCGGGCAAGGATATGAGAAACCGCCTTGTCACCGTTTTGCTGACCGATGTGTTGCAAGATACAATGATCGGGGAGGTGCTTGAATGAACCGACCCGAGAGAGATATGTTTGAAGATAAATACGGTTTATTTTACGATGCCTACGACCCGCAGCGCCAACAAAAGCGCGAGGAGATAAAGCGTCAGCGCGACGTCAAAGAAGCCGAAAAGCGCGTCCGCCTTGCAAGAAAGGCCAAACTGCGCAGAAAAGCCTTTGTTCGCCGCACAGGCGCCCTGTTAGTACTACTCGCCCTCATACTCGGCATCGTTTTCGGAGTGCGCGGCTGCACCGCAAACTCGGGTAAAAGCGACCTTTCTTCCGACCCCGTTTCCAGCGTGGCGGAGCACACCAACTCTCCACCCGAAAAGGAGCCGTTTGCGCCCGTCTTTACCGACGACACCGCTGCTCTCGGCGATGACATCCTCAGCAAAAACGCCATCCTCATCAACGTGGACAAGGGTACGGTTGCCGCCTCCAAGGGTGGCACCGAGCGAATTCGTCCCGCCTCCTTGGTCAAGGTCATGACCGCCCTCGTCGCAGTCGAAAGACTGACCGACATCAAGGCCGTCTACACCTTTGACCACGACCTGCTCAATCCCCTCTATAACAGTGACCTGATAATGATAGGCTACGACCAAGGGGAGACTGCAACCGTCGACGAGCTTTTCCACGGTGCGCTGATGTTTTCGGGGGCCGACTCCACTATGGCGCTGGTCGACCTTGCGGCAGACAGCGAGGAGGATTTCATCCGCCTGATGAATGAAAAGGCGGCTCAGCTTGGGCTGAAGGACACCCATTTTGACAACGCGGTCGGTACCGACAGCGACGGGCTCTACACCACCTGTTACGATATGGCTGTCATTATGCAGGCTGCCCTCTCCAACGACTATCTGCGCAAGGTCATCTCGACCGAGAATTACCTGTTGCCTGCCAACGAACGTCATCCCGACGGCATACCCCTCAAAAACTCGATGTTTGCCAAAATGTACGGCACCGAGCCCGAGGTGGCCGTCATCAAGGGCGGCAAGACGGGCTTCACCGCCAAGGCAGGCTTCTGCCTTGTAAGCTGGGCCGAGGGCAACGACGGCAGTGAATGGATCGCCGTTTCGACCGATGCCGACGGCTCATACAACCCCGTCTACGACAGCTTCAAGCTATACAAAAATTACACCGGCCTTACCAAAACCGAATAATCGGCTGATTGCTCTCATATAAAAACACACCTGTGATGTATCACAGGTCTGTTTTGTTATTTCAGTTCAACGATGGTGACCCCATTTTCGCCCTCACCGAAAAGGCCAAGTCGGTAGGTTCTGACCGATTTGTGAGATTTAAGTCGGTCGTGCACCGCCTTGCGAAGCGCGCCGGTGCCCTTTCCATGAATGACGGTGACCACCTCGACTCCGCAAAGTATCGCTTCGTCAAGGAAGCTGTCAAGCTCCATTATCGCCTCGTCGGCCATTCTGCCGCGCAGGTCGACCTCGCGGCTTACACTTCGGTCGGCGCGTGAGGTAACGGTGCGGCGGTTGGATTGAGGCGCCTTCTTCTGCGGCTGTCCTTCGGTCAGGCGCACCGATTTCTCGGCAATCTTCATACTTAAAGCGCCCATACGCACCGTCAGGTTGCCCGATTTATCGGCCAAGGCAACTACCTCGCCCTGCCGATTTGCCTCGGGGACAAAAACAGTATCCCCTACCTTGAGAGGACGCGGAAGCTCGTATTTAACGTCCGAAACGGTCGGAACGGTGTCCTTGTCAAGCTTTTGGGCGCCGGCCTTTGCGGCGGCACGGGCGGCTCTTGCGATCTCGTCGAGGTTTTTGGACTTATTGGCCTGCTTGCGCAGGTCCTCTATCTCGCCGAGCATAGTGTTGACTCCGCGATTTGCGCGTTCAACG
>JAZTZA010000005.1:0-1658 GCA_045637185.1 Acutalibacteraceae bacterium | reverse complement strand
TGATCTTGTCGGTTTCCTCAATCAAAATGGGGATAAACCTCAACGCGATGGAGGTCATCATAGCAACGATGTGTACCGCTTCGCCAAGGCCAATAAAGCGCAGGGGCTTGAGCAATCTTTCGATGCCGTCGGTCAGCTCGGTGGGCGAAGTCGTATAGGTAAGCAGTGAGCTTATCATAACGAGCAGGCATATTCTTACCGCGATGAAAACCGCACGCTCGATGCCCTGATCGGTAACCTTGAAGATCCACCATTGGAAAAGAATCGTTCCCTCGGCATAGAGTGCGTTGAGTATTGCCGTCAGGATAATGATGGGCAATACCGCCTTGAGCATTTTAAGGTAGGTGGTGATGCGTATCTTTGAAATGCACATCAGCGCAAAGGTTACAACAAGGCAAAGTCCGAGTGTAACGGGTGCCGATGCGATAAATACAGATACGATGAGAACAAGGGTCAGGACAAGTTTGACCGAAGGGTCAAGCCTATGAATTATTGAGCCTGTCGGAAAGAACTGTCCGATTGTAATGTTGCTCAGCACAGGCCATCACCTCCCTGTCTGAGTCCGACAAGGATATCGCGCGCCTGTTCGACCGTCAGCACGTCACTCGGCACATTTGCACCGCGGGCGCGAAGCTGTTGCATAACGCGGGTTATCATCGGGACGTTGAGTCCGATATCGGTCAACCGCTCAGCCTGTGAAAAGACCTCGCCGGTGGTGCCGGTCATTTCGACCCTGCCGTTATTCATAACGATGACCTTATCGGCCACCCGTGCCACGTCTTCCATAGAGTGAGAGACGAGGATAACGGTGGTCTTGTTCTCCTTGCGGTAGGCGGCTATGCCGTCAAGAAGGCGGTCGCGGCCTTTGGGGTCAAGTCCCGCTGTGGGCTCGTCGAGAATCAAAATCTTCGGCTTCATTGCAAGCACGCCTGCGATGGCGGCGCGCCGTTTCTCGCCACCCGAAAGGTCAAATGGTGACTTTTCAAGCAGGTCCTTTGAAAGTCCGACGACCTCGGACGCCCATTCGACCCGCTCTTTTATCTCATTTTCATCAAGTCCGAGATTTTTGGGGCCAAAGGCAATATCCTTTGCCACCGTTTCATCGAACAACTGATACTCGGGATACTGAAAGACAAGTCCGACCTTGAATCGAACATCTCTTATCTTCTTGGGCTCTGCCCAGATGTCAACACCGTCAAGATAAATCTTGCCCGACGTTGCTCGTATAAGGCCGTTAAGATGCTGAACAAGGGTAGACTTACCCGAGCCCGTATGCCCGATAAGAGCATAGAGCGTATCCTCTTCGATATCTAAAGTAACATCGGTGATCGCCTGTCGCACGAAGGGGGTGCCTTCGCCGTACACATAGGTCAATCCTTCCGTTCTCAGAATTGCCAAAATAATTGCCTCCGTCTAATTTATAAGCCAAGCGCCTTGGAGAGCGCAGATACACATTCTTCCTCGCCGAGTATGTCGTCGGGCAGGTCGAAGCCTCCCTTTCTCAGCTCGTGGATAAGCTCGGTGGTCTGCGGAACGTCAAGTCCGACCGCCTTGAGTTCGTCTACGTGGCTGAAAACCTCCTTGGGAGTGCCGTCAAGCAATATTCGGCCCTCATCCATTACGGCTACGCGGTCGGCAAGTGTCGCCTCGTTCATATA
>JAZTZA010000004.1:0-1577 GCA_045637185.1 Acutalibacteraceae bacterium | reverse complement strand
TTTTTCATTTTTGTTCCTCCTGAAAATTTGCGGAGCACCGCTCCAAATATCAACGATAATTATACTAAAACAGAATATGTTGTTCAATAGCTATTTCCAAATTCGGCGATTTCACCAAATTGCATCACATCCCTTTGTGAGTTATTCTTGCCGCCCTTTTTCATTGGTGCCGATTAACAAATTTAACCTCAGGGACATACTGTGTAATATACCGCTAAATGCGGTTCGACCTTAACAACAGGAGAAACGGAGAGGAACTCTTTTGAATATGCACAGCATGACAGAAATGAATATGCCTGCCACAGAGGGCGCAAGGCCTATCAAGGATGCGGTTCTGGCTATGGCGTATGTTCCGATGCAGGAATACGGACTGCTGTATGATCAGGCCGATGCGCTTGAGGCAGGAACGCTGTTTCCCGATCTGGATAAGCCCTTCCTCGGAAAGAAGGGGTTAAAATGAGCGACAGAGACGCTTTGCTCAAACGGATTTCGGCAGCTCAGTTTGCCGCGTGGGAAAATCATCTGTATCTGGACACCCACCCCAATGACGAGCTGGCTCTGCAGAATATGATGAGATACCGCAAGGAAGCCAACGAGTTGAAATGCCAGTTTGAGAAGAAGTTCGGGCCCCTTTCGGTGTCCGACGTGTACGGCGACACAAGGTTCGCGTGGATCGATTCGCCATGGCCTTGGGATCCTCATAGGGAGGGGGATAAATAATGTTTGTTTACGAAAAAAAGCTTCAGTACCCCGTCAAAATAGCTACACCCAACCCTATGTTAGCAAAGCTCATTATCACTCAGTACGGTGGACCCGACGGCGAGCTTGGCGCCAGCTTGAGATATCTCAGCCAGCGCTTTTCGATGCCCTACAACGAGCTTAAGGGCCTCTTGACCGACGTCGGAGTGGAGGAGCTCGGCCACCTTGAGATGATAGGCACGATAGTCCATCAGCTGACAAGAAACCTGACCGAAGAGGAGATAAAGAAACAGGGCTTTGCCGACTATTTTGTCGATCACACGGTGGGAATCTATCCGCAGTCGGCCAGCGGAACACCGCACACCTCTGCATATATTGCCGTCAAGGGTGACCCTATCACCGACCTGCACGAAGACCTCGCAGCAGAGCAAAAGGCACGTACTACCTATGACAATATACTGCGTTTTTGCGACGACCCCGATGTGCGCGATCCCATCAAGTTCCTGCGTCAGCGCGAGCTGGTACACTATCAGCGCTTTGGTGAAGGCTTGAGATTGGTACAGGACCGACTCAATGACCGCAACTTCTACGCCTTCAACCCCGCCTTTGATAAGAAGAAATAGAAAAAAGCAAACCGCCCTCGCTTACGATAGGAAGCAAGGGCGGTGTCTTGTTATTCGTTATTCTCGGTCTTGGTTTCGGTGCTTGAGTCGAAATCGAAGTTCATAAGTTCGAGGTCAAGCAGAGTGTCGTCATCGGGGTCGGGCCGACCGAGCGGCTTTGGCTCCTTTTTTCTGCCTTTAAGGGCACATACAAGTATCAGCGCAACGGTGAGGCCGATGATGACTGCGCCTGCGCCGACGGCAAGCCACAGCACG
>JAZTZA010000003.1:0-8360 GCA_045637185.1 Acutalibacteraceae bacterium | reverse complement strand
GTCAGCGTCGAGATCGCACCCACCGATTTTGATACGCGCGTGTATGACGATGTCACTCTGCCTGCTGGGGAGTATACCGCCCTGCAGGTGAAGATAGGGCAGGCGCAGGGCAAAAATTGGTGGTGCGTATGCTATCCCAATTTATGCATCCCTGCGGCATCCCAGACCAAAGAGGTAAGCGAGGCCCTCAATGACGGCGAGGCCGAGCTTGTGACCAACTCAGGCAAATATATAATGCGCTTCAAGGTGGTCGAGTGGTACGAGCAAATTAAATCCCGCCTGAAAAAAGGCTAAAGAAAAAACGGTCGGAGATATCCGACCGTTTTCACATATCTGCACCTATGTATTACTATTCAATTCCTAATTCTGACGGGATGACGGGCCATATCTCGCTGAAGACGGCGGTGTGGCTGGGGGTGATAACGCGGTCCTCGTGCATACATCCGAAGTACCACTGACGGAATTTGCAGGAGCGGTTTATCTCCTCAAGATAGCCATTGAGCTTGTTGACGCGGTCGATCTTGCCCGCGCGCATAAGCATTGAGCTCTTGACGAGTGACGGCGGCTCGTGGGTGAGAATGACGTCCACCTCGCAGCCCGCTTCATCGAGGTTCTCGACCCCCTCGATCATTTCGTCGGGGCTGGGGAGCTCCTCTTTCCACCAGGTCTTGCGCTCGATTCGCATCTCCTTATCAACGCTCTCGCCGCCGCCAAAGGTGAAAAACTTGACTCCGTCGATGTTGAAAATCTGTCCTCGGCACATATGGAACAGGTTGCCCGAAACGCGATGCACGCGTCCACCCTTCCACACGGTCTGGCGGTAGCTGTAAAGCCTGTCAAAATTCTCGTGGGTGCCGTCGACGAAGCAAACGTTATACTTTCTGCTTCCCAACTCCTCAAGAACCTTGGCCTCCTGCGAGTTGCCGTCCCATATAAAACCGAAGTCGCCGCAGACTATCAAAGTGTCGCCCGACTTGAGCTTTTTGAGCTGCTTGTCGTACAGGCGATCGATATCTCCGTGCATATCTCCCGTGATATAGACCATGGGTAAATCTACCTCCGAAAAAAGTGCAAAATTTGACGAAAAAGGTCTTTCATTCCACGCCGTCTTCTGCTATAATTTAAGTACATTCTACATTCTACACCATTTTCGGAGAGATTTCAATGAAAAAAACTACTTTTGTTGTTTCCATTGTTTTGATATTGACCCTTGTTTTTGCTCCGTTCAGCGCTTTGGCATATACCCCTACCTTCGAGGTTGGGGGAGAGAACGCTCTGCTCATCAACCCCGATACGCAGGACGTTTTGTACTCATCTGGCGCTGACGAAAGGATATCGCCCGCCTCTACTGTTTTCCTGATGGTCGCCCTTGTCGTGTGCGACAACGTCGCCGATATGACCCAGTCCTTCGAGGTGGATACCACGCCGCGCACCACCCTGTCGGGCACGGGTGCCCTCGTCAGCGACATCCGCAAGGATGAGCAGCTTACCTACGACCAGCTGATGCATTTCCTGCTTATTTCATCCTACAACGACGTCGCCCTTTTCCTCGCCGAGAAGGTCGCAGGCGACACCGAGACCTTTGTCGAACTGATGAACGAGCGTGCAAAATCCCTCGGTATGAAGGACACTCAGTTCACCACCCCCATCGGACTCACCCGAGAGGACCAGTACACCACCGTAAACGACCTTTATAAGCTGGCCAAGGTGGTCTTTGAGAACGATTATCTCGTCGGCGTGATGAACAGGTCGAGATATTCTGTGCCTGCCACCAATAAGAGCGGCAGCCGTATTCTGTCCAACACCAACTATATGGTCGACTCCTATACAAGCTACTATTATAAGTATATGGTAGCCGGTAAGACGGGTAACGGCGATGAGGGACGGTGCCTTGTCTCTATGGCCACAAAGGACAGCACCAACTTCATTTGTATTGTCGCCCGTTGCGACTCCTCGACCCGCAACGAGTTCAAGGACACCAAGAATCTGTACGAGTGGGCCTTTAATAATTTCCGCTACAAGACGGTGGTTACAAAAGGGGAGATGTTGCCCGTTTCGGTGCCGGTTGAGCTTTCGTGGGACCGCGACAGCCTGACCCTTGCGGCAGGGCAGACGGTCATCGCCCTTTTGCCCAAGGATGCCGATCTTTCCACTGTTGAGTACCGCGCCGAGCTTGTCGGAGAGACGGTCGACGCGCCCATCAAAGACGGGGATATTCTCGGCACCGTCGACATCGTCTTTGCCAATGAGGTCATCGGCGTGGTCGAGCTGGTCGCAACTGAGAATATTGAGGGCAGCTTCGTGCTCGGTGTGTGGCGTTTTTTGAGCCGTATCATCGGTAACATTTTCGTCCAGATCGCCTTGATCATGCTTGCTTTGGGCTTTGTCGCCCTTACCATCGTCGCCAACGTCAAGGCAAAGCGTGAGCGTGATAAGAAACTCAGACTTAAAAAGAGATTGTAACCTATCGGGTGTGTTGCGTTTGCGGCACACCCTGATTTTTATATTATTTGAAAATGGCATCAAGTTTTAGTTGCAAAGTTGCTTGATTTATAGTAAAATAAAGAAAACAAAATTATTACTTCGGAGGCAGTCCATATGGCAATCAAATTTTCTGAAAAATACGCGGTTGACTTTTTCCGCAACGACGAGCTTCGCGGCATCGAGCCGCAGGTCAAGGCAGCTCACGAGATGCTGCACAACGGCACCGGATTAGGAAACGATTTTATCGGTTGGGTCGACCTTCCGGTAAATTATGATAAAGAGGAGTTCGCCCGTATCAAGAAGTCGGCGGACAAGATTATTTCCGACACCGACGTTCTCGTTGTTATCGGTATCGGCGGCTCATACCTCGGTGCACGTGCTGCAATCGAGTTTTTGACCTCGCCCTACTACAACAACCTCAAGAAGAACACCCCCGACATCTACTTCATCGGTAATTCCATCAGCGGTGCCGCTCTCTCCGACGTTCTGGCGCTGTGTGAAGGAAAGCGTGTCTCGGTCAACGTTATCTCCAAGTCGGGAACTACCACCGAGCCTGCTATTGCCTTCCGCGTATTCCGCGAGCTGCTCGAGAGCCGCTACGGCAAGGAGGAGGCAAGAAGCCGCATTTATTGCACCACCGATAAGGCGCGCGGTACCCTTAAGGAGCTTGCTGACGCCGAGGGCTACGAGACCTTCGTGGTTCCGGATGATGTCGGCGGACGTTTCTCGGTGCTGACCGCTGTCGGCCTGTTGCCGATTGCCGTTTGCGGTGCTGACCTCGATAAGCTTATGGCAGGTGCCGCCGCGGCACGCGAGAAGTACTCGGTCTGCGATATGAGCAACGACTGCTACAAGTATGCCGCCTTGCGCAACATCTTCTACCGCAAGGGCAAGTCGATGGAGCTTTTGGTCAGCTACGAGCCCCGCTTTGCTATGATGGCCGAATGGTTTAAGCAGCTCTTCGGCGAGAGCGAGGGCAAGGACAATAAGGGACTTTTCCCCGGCTCCGTAACCTTCTCTACCGACCTTCATTCTCTCGGTCAGTTTGTTCAGGAGGGCAGCCGTACCATGTTCGAGACGGTCGTCACCTTCGACGAGACCGATAAGGACGTTACCATTCAGCAGGCGGAGAACAACGGCGACGGCCTCAACTTCCTTGCGGGCAAGCCGATGTCCTTCGTCAACCGCAAGGCCTTCGAGGGCACCATTCTCGCCCATACCGACGGCGGAGTGCCCAACTTCGTCATCTCGGTCGAGCGTCCCGACGAGTTTAACCTCGGCGAGCTTATCTACTTCTTCGAGAAGGCCTGCGCCATCTCGGGCTACATCCTCGGAGTCAATCCCTTTGACCAGCCCGGTGTCGAGAGCTATAAGAAGAATATGTTTGCTCTTCTCGGTAAGCCCGGTTATGAGGCGCAGAAGGCGGAGCTTGAGGCTCGCCTGAAGTAATTTGGTATCCACCGCTTTATGCGGATAAAATATAAAGGAGATGTTCGTATGATTTCTTTGATTATCGGAAAAAAAGGTTCGGGCAAGACCAAGCGCTTGGTAGAGTTCGTCAATGCTGCCGTTGATGCATCAAAGGGCAACGTTGTATGTATCGAGAAGGGTCTTAAGCTCATGTATGACCTTACCCATAGAGCACGTTTGGTCGACTCTGACGAGTTCGGCATTGACAACTACGAGTCGCTGTACGGCTTCATCACCGGTATGTGCGCAGGCAACTACGACCTGACCGACATTTTCATCGATGCCACCCTGCGCATCGGAGGCCGCGACTACGAGAAGTTTGCCGACTTCGTTGAGAAGCTGTCCAAGAACCCCGCCATCGCAGCGGTAAAGATCACCTTCACCGTTTCCTGCGATGAAAGCGATCTGCCCGCGCGTACCTTTGATTTCGCGCAGAAGATCTGATCGGATCGATTGATACAAGGCGGGATCGGCGGCTTTCGGGCGCCCGATCCCGTTTTTGTGCGAAAATATGAAAAAATTGCTTGACAAACCATTTTAATAATAATATAATAAATCTTGTTCGAAATGGGGTGGAGTCTGTGACGATTGAGATTCGTCCGCTTTTTTCGGCGGAATCAGGCAGTATTCCGCTTGATGTCTGTTTCGATCTGAGCCAAGTTGAGATCGGCGGATATTGTCCGTTGACCCAGCCTGTCCGGTTTGTCGGCGGTGTGTATAACCGTTCGGGTGTCGTCACTCTTGAAGGCACTGCGACCAACGATTATACCGCTCCTTGCGATCGGTGCGGTGAACCCGCGACCGAGACCGTCACCTGCGAGATAGCCTATGTGCTGGTTGAATCGCTTTCGGGTGAGGAGCGCGACGATTACCTTGTCGTTGACAACGGCTTACTGGATCTGGAGGATGTTGTTTGCACCGACGTGTTGCTTGCACAACCGACCAAGCACCTGTGCAGTGAGGACTGTAAGGGCTTGTGTATGAACTGCGGTGCCAACCTTAACTATGGCGACTGTCCGTGTCCTGCTCAGCAAAATAACCCATTTGCCGAAGCGTTGGCGGATTTCTTTGACTGATTAAATTATCATAATTACTATAAGGAGGTGCTGAAGATGGCGGTACCGAAGAGAAAAACATCCAAGGCAAGAAAGAATAAAAGACGTTCAAACGTGTGGAAGATGACGGCGCCCGAGCTCGTAAGATGCCCTCAGTGCAACGAGTATAAGCGTCTCCACAGAGTTTGCCCGAACTGCGGAACCTATCGCGGCAGACAGGTCATTGCTGTCGAAGAGGCTTAAGGCTCTCAATATTGATGAACTGGGTATCCCCGCGTATTCCGCGGGGATATTTGTTTATTAGGAGGTGGGGAAATGTCGGTCGTTATTGCAAAGGTTGAGCAGGGCTCTCTTGCCGAGCGCAAGGGGGTGCTTTCGGGCGACCTGTTGCTCTCTATCAACTCAAACGAGATCGACGACGTGCTCGATTACCGCTTTCATATCGTGAATAAAAGGCTGAAGCTTCGCCTGCTTCGCGACGGAAAGGAACGTACTGTTACAATCCGTAAGCAAGAGCAGGAGGATATCGGCCTTGATTTCGATACCTACCTTATGGACAAGCAGCAGAGCTGCCGCAACAAGTGCATCTTCTGCTTTATAGACCAGTTGCCCAAAGGCCTGCGCGAAAGCCTTTACTTCAAGGATGACGATTCGCGTATGTCCTTTCTGTTCGGAAATTACATCACCCTGACCAACATTTCGGAGCACGAGGTCGACCGTATTATTAAAATGCACATCAGCCCCATCAATGTGTCGGTGCATACCACCAACCCTGAACTGCGCGTGCGTATGATGAAGAACCGCCACGCAGGCGAGGCCCTCGATATACTTTACCGATTGGCCGAGGCGGGCACCAAACTCAACTGTCAGCTTGTGCTTTGCCCCGATATAAATGACGGCGCAGAGCTGGAGAGAAGCCTTGCTGACCTGACCGCCCTTTACCCGTCGGTGCAGAGCGTGGCCGTTGTACCTGTCGGTATTACCAAATACCGCGAGGGACTTGAAGAGCTCAAGACCTACACACCCGAGACAGCCGCCAATGTCATCGACATTATGGAGAGGGTCGGGGATAGGTGCCTTGCCGAATTCGGCACACGACTCGTATATGCCAGCGATGAGTTTTACCTTAAAGCAGGCAGGCCGTTGCCCGATGCCGACTTCTATGAGGAATTTGCTCAGCTTGAAAACGGTGTCGGAATGTGCACCCTTATGAAGACCCAGTTTGCCGAGGCGTTGGCCGATATCGAGGCCGACGACCGCAGGCGCGAGCTGTCGATTGCAACGGGGTTAGGATTTTTGCCCCTGATGCGCGAAATGGTTGACACCGCGATGCAAAAATGGCATAATTTAGATGTTAAGGTATACGGTATCGTCAACGACTTCTTCGGCCACGATATAGATGTAAGCGGACTTGTAACGGGCCGTGATCTGATTGCTCAGCTGAAAGGACAACCCTTGGGCGAGAGATTGCTTTTGCCTGCGTGTATGTTCCGAAGCGAAGGTGACCTGATGCTTGACGACACTTCAAAAGAGGATATTGAGCAGGCGCTGAACGTACCTGTCAGGCTGACCGCCAATGACGGATACGAACTGCTTGAGGCTTTGCTCGAGGAAGAGAAAGAGGAAAACGATGGCTAAACCGATAGTGGCGATAGTTGGTCGCCCCAACGTGGGAAAATCCACCTTATTTAATAAACTTATCGGCAGACGCCTGTCGATAGTCGACGACACACCCGGTGTCACCCGCGACCGAATTTACGGTGATTGCGAGTGGAAAAACCGCAAGGTGATGTTGGTCGACACCGGCGGTATTGAGCCTGCGAGTGACGATATCATTCTCTCGCAGATGCGCCGTCAGGCCGAGCTTGCTATCGAGACCGCGCAGGTGATAGTGCTTGTCACCGATATGAAGAGCGGTGTTGTCGCAACCGATGCCGAGGTCGCGTCGATGCTTCAAAAGAGCGGCAAACCGGTTGTTTTGTGCGTCAACAAGTGCGACTCGATAGGCAACGTGCCTATGGAGTTCTATGAGTTCTATAATCTCGGACTCGGCGACCCGATTGCCGTATCGTCGGTTCACGGACACGGCACGGGCGATCTGCTTGATGCCGTATTTGAGTATCTTCCCGAGGGTGAAGAGGAGGAAGAGGAGGACCGCATAAATGTTGCCGTTATCGGCAAGCCCAACGTTGGAAAATCCTCTCTTGTCAACGCTATCTCGGGCGAGAACCGATCGATAGTCAGCGACATCGCGGGCACCACCCGTGATGCCATCGACACCCACATTGACAACGAGTACGGCAAATTCAACTTCATCGACACCGCAGGTCTGCGCAGAAAGAGCCGCGTTACCGACCAGATCGAGCATTTCAGCAACCTGAGGGCTCAGATGGCGGTCGAGCGCGCCGACGTTTGCGTTATAATGATCGACGCCGTCGAAGGCTTCACCGAGCAGGACTCAAAGGTGGCAGGCCTTGCCCTTGAGGCAGGTTGCGGATGTATCATTGCCGTCAACAAGTGGGACGCGGTTGAAAAGACGGGCAAGACGATGGACTCTTACAGAAAGAGCCTGATGAACGACTTTGCCTTTATGTCCTATGCCCCCATCATCTTTATCTCCGCCAAAACGGGACAAAGGCTCAACCGTCTGTTTGAACTGATAAAGTTCGTCCATTCGCAGAACACGATGCGCATCTCAACGGGAATGCTCAACGACCTTTTGGCCGATGCAACCGCAAGGGTGCACCCCCCGACGGATAAAGGCCGCCGCCTGAGAATATACTATATCACTCAGCCCTCGACCCGACCGCCCACATTCGTTTGCTTCTGCAACCGCGCTGACCTGTTTCATTATTCATATCAGCGCTATATCGAGAACCAGATCAGGTCGACCTTCGGACTTGAGGGAACACCGATACGATTTGTTATCCGCGAACGCGGGGAGGGCAAGTAAAAAATGTTGACCTATGTTTTGATGGTAGCCGTTGCCTTGATAGTCTGCTACCTTATCGGCAGTGTAAACTTCGCCGTTATTATATCTAAGGCGGTCGCGCACAAGGACGTGCGTGAGCATGGAAGCGGTAACGCCGGTATGACCAACGTTATACGTACCGTCGGCATCAAGCCCGGCCTGATAACCCTCGTGGGCGATGTTCTCAAGGGAGTCGGCGCGGTCTTGCTGACCCGTTTCCTCATTTTAGAGCCCGCCTTTGCGGCCTGCACCGAAAATGTCCCTGCCGTCCTTGAGGTAAAGTATATGGTTTACCTTTGTGCCGCCGCTTGTATGCTCGGCCACGTCTTTCCGCTCTATTTCCAGTTCCGCGGAGGCAAGGGAGTGTCCACCGCCATCGG
>JAZTZA010000002.1:0-5521 GCA_045637185.1 Acutalibacteraceae bacterium | reverse complement strand
ATCAAAGTCGCGGTCACAGGCCAGTGATATCTCCTTCATCAAGGTCATTCGATTAAGCCGCGTGCGTTCCCCTGCCTGAACCCGAATCTCCACCGTCATACGCTGTGCGCGGTCGACACAGCAGCCTATATCGGTGGGAATGATATCGATGGCGCGAAGTGCAGATTCGACCCGTCGCGCCGCCTCGAAATCGTATCGGCGGTCACTTTCAAGCTCGCAGGCCATATCGTAGAGCATATCGGATATGCCGCTGAACTGGTCTATCAGCACTCCCCTGACCTCGTCTACCCGTCGTTGTGCGGCGCGGTGAGCAACGAGTTGTGCATAATTTCTATCAAGCGATTCGCAAAGCCTGTCAAGGTGACTGCACACCTTTTTAAGCTCGTCCGACGCGCCCTCGGGGGTCATGTCCCCCTTTGTCATTCGCGCAAGCTCTGCCGACAAGGTCTCGCCGTTGTCCTCCCAGCAATATTTCCTCAGATTGCAACGCGAGCAGGCCTCATTTTCGACCTGCGACAAAAGCCGCTCAAAGTCGGGTGTCTTGATCTGGCTGAGCCGTTGGGCCACCGTTTCGACGACGTCGGACACGTCGCTGAGCGCCTCCGACGCGAACTGCAGACGCATTGTCACCGCCTTACGCAAGCCGTCGAGACGGGGCATCTCAGGTTGAGGTGCAAACAAGGCTGCAATCGGCAGTTTCCATTTTCGCGGCAACACGACAAAGAGCAGGGATGCGCTGAGTGATGCATAGAGGAAATTAAGCCCCTCCGCGTTTCCGCTGAGCAGGACAAAGACGGCGATGGACGAATTGTAGACCACCGCACAGCCTACATCCCCGAGCGAAGTCACAAGTCCTGCAAGCAGGCCGCCTAATGCATAGGCACCGGCAAGCCACAGCTGACTCGCATCGGTAAGGGATATGAAAAATCCGAGACTCGCCCCCGCAAGCGCACCCACCTTTTCGCCGCCGCATCGAGCCGATGCTATGACGATGAGGCAACCCAATATCTGTGCGAGAGAAGTGCCGCCGAAATTTATATTTGAAAGGGACATCAGCAAAACGCCGATAAGGAAGATGTAGCTTACCGTTTCGCTCGGCACAAGACTGCGAACACCCTTTGAAAAGTCGACCGAATAGGCTGTCGCGATGAAGTATGAAGTACCCGTCGCCGCAAGGCACTCGACCGCGAGGGAGAGCATAGTTTGCCAATCGGGGCGGCCTGCCGCAACGGCGACAACCGAGGTTATGACCCCCGTCACAAGCGCCATTACAGCGCAAAAGGCAGGCGAATTGCCCCCTTTGAATTTGCGGGGTATCAAAAATTTTATCATACTCAGAAAGACGACCGCCGCAAGATACCTGAAGCCGCTTGTGTCGGTTACGGGCAAAAAGTAGCCGAAGGCGGCACCAACCGCCGCTGCAGGCGAATATTGCAAGGGGGCTCCCGCTACCATCGCCACCCCAAAAGGCGCGTGATCGGCAAGCAAGGGCGTCCTTGCCGCGAGAAATCCAAATATCGCCGTCACAACCTGCCAGATCAATCCGTAATTGACCTGCGGCAATCGCTTTTCCACCTGTGCAAATGGCTCTTTCATAAGGCTTGTCCCGTCCTTTCCTCTTGTGCACCTTCCATTATAGCCTGTCCGATGTCCGTATTTTGTCGCATTAGGTCAGCGGCTCTTGTAATCTTTTGACGATGGGTCGGGATTAGGGTCGCCGACCACCTTTTCGCAAAGCGTTATACTCAATCTTTGAGTTATTGTAAATACTCATATTCTGAGTTTCGTAAAATATATACGAAATTGATTTTGAGGGTGAGATTATGGATTACAGAAGGAGAATACGCGATATCCGAGAGGACAGAGACCTGTCTCAAAAGGAGGTCGGCCGTCTGCTCCAAAAATCACAGCAGGGTTACAGTCATATTGAATCGGGCAGAGCCGAATTGAAGGTCGACGACCTTGCCACTCTATGCAAATTCTACAATCTGTCCGCCGACTATCTTGTCGGTCTGACCGACGAGCCGCGTCCCCTTAAATGATTCCAAAAATGCAAAACCGTCCTGCCCCGCATCTGCAAGGGTAGGACGGTTTTTCAGGTCAAATCACCTGTACCTGCTTGGCTTGCGCCACCATTGTTTCATATACTCCGTTGTTGTCAAGCTTGCGCTGAAGTTTAACCCATTCACATCCCGTAAAGTCGTGCGAGTTCCAGCAATCCATCACCGTGACGCTGAAATTCTCAAGGCTGAACAGGTTGCCGACCTCCACCCCAACGGGCAGATATCGATTGATAGTAATTCGGTATTTGCCGCCTTCAGTGTTGACCTCGTTACCGTCAAGGGAGCGCTCAAGCTCTATATCCACCGCGGTAACTGCGGGCAGGGTTGCTTGATTGACACAGACCGATACGTTTGTTTCATAGGATTGAAATATCATTTCCCGTCACTCCTATATTATATATTTGACCACGAATTCGACCGGCATATAAAGGCATCGGCGCGAGCGGTCATACTTTATCTCGCCCGAGGTCACCTGCGACACCATAAACTGACGGTCCTTATAAAAAACGTCGCGAAGCTTGCACAAAAAGGTGCGGCAAAGCTGTCCGCCCCATAAAACAGGCGAATGTATAGTGACCTCATAGGTCACCGTTACGTGTTTGCCGTAGTAATTCTCGCCGTCATAGGAGCCGATGTAGTCGTAAAACCAGCGGTCCTGAGATTCAAGCTTCTTGATTCCCACCGTTGCGGTCGGCTTGCTCAACTGGTCGGTCAGCAGACGGTCCTTGAACTCGTCATACACCTCGTACGAACTGCCGAGGCCCTGCTTTATAATGTTAATGACTCTGTTGACCTCTTGGGTCATCTGGGGATAAAACTCGCCCATTTCACCACTCTCCTAACCGCAATATAGCCCAGTTATAAATGGGTATGTTGCCAAGATATATTTTCTCGGTCTTGACACAGCTGAAGGCCCTGCCAAACTCGTCGAAAAGCTGGGTTCCAATAAGCTCGGCGAGGTCATACTCGGGCGGACCGAGGTACAAAAAGCAGGACTCGTCAATAATGCCCACCTTTGTGTACTGACTGTCGATGAACATCTTGTTCTTGTACCTCATCGGCTGAATAAGACACCTTATTTCGTGCTCACCCGAGGGGCCTATCAGGTTGGCTTTGATGCCGTGCTTATCAAACAGGCTGCGTATGCGTTTTTCTATCCTCATAGGCTACACCTGCATAAAGGCAAACTCTCCGCCATCCACCAGATCGGCTATCGCACCGAGCGCATCGTCTCGCAGCTGCTTTGCAAGCATCACGGTGTTGGCATCGGGCAATGAAATGCGCATATCTCCTGCCGAAAAGCCTGTCGATCGGGTGGCGCAGACGATGGCATACTTGTAATAGGCAAAGGCGGCGCAGGCGTGATATACGCGCTCGTGGTTTTCGGCCGTGCAGGCGTCCTTTTTGAGCATAACCGACACCTCTGCGATGGCAAGGGTGACCAAGGGCGACTGGGCGCGTGCGGCCTCCTCGTCAAGCTCGGCCAAGTGCGAAAAGGCACCCAGCACTCTTTCAAACTCGATCATAATTTACACCTCCGAAGAGGAGGGAAGGTGTCCCTTCCCTCCTTTGCTGTATTGCTTCGACTTAAATTAAGCCTTCAGGTTAAGGGCGACCGATGCTTCGTCAAAGATCTTCGAGAAGCCCGCGGTACAGCTGATGGCGGCTCTTTCAAGCTGCTGATCGATGAGCTTGTCGTACTCAACGGCAACGTCGGAGGCGATGACCATCTCAAGTGCGAAGCGCTTGTCAAGACCAATGATAGTACCGTTGGCAAGGGCATCCGACTTGATGAAGTTGGCGCCGAGGGGGTTGTTGAGCTTACCTGTGCCCTGGAAGTTGATTCCGGTATGGGGATTCTTGAACTCCTCGATGGAGAGCATCTTCAGCATCATATCGGGAGATGCAATGATGGTGTTCATCTCGTAGGGGTCAAGTGCATCCCACAGGCTGAGCAGGTCCTGATAGGTAAGGGTGCCCGAAGCGGCGGTAGTGACCACCTTTGCGGCGTTGTCGTTGCCATCGCCGTTCAGGACGGTGTTCATAGCATCGGCAAACTGCTGCTTGGCGATGTAGGCACCGATCTGACGGAGCATTACGGTGAAGAGATCAAGGCGCTGATACTTGAGTGCCTCGTAGGAAGCAACAAGCATACGGCCGCGCTTGGTCAGGGTGACAAGGTTCTCCTTGGTGGTGATGGAGGTGGTAGGAATTGCACTTCCCTCGGCCACGTCCTTGAGCTCCTTATCGGTGTCGGCAGGGTTGGAAACGACCGAGCGATAGTCCATACCGTTGATACGGGTGGTGGAAGCCACTACGTTGGGGAGCAGATTGGTCTCCTCGATACCCGTCTTGATGGCGCGGGAAACATACTCGGGGAACAGAGCGCTTGAATCAGAGGTGGAGTAAAACTTCTGCAGAGCGTCGGAATTGGCGCCTGCTACCTTGATGTCGAAGCGCTTGAGCTGACGCTGGAATGCGTCCAAACCCTCATATTCGGTGCCGATGTAGTTGCGGGAGGGGTCCATCTCCTCCAGAACCTGAGTAAAGGTCTTGCCGGGAACGTTATACATTCCCTTTTCAATGCGAATGTTATCAAATGACATTATTTTGTCCTCCTTGAATTAAATTCGGTAGTTTTGGTCTGCGCTGACGTCGCGGACCTTTTTTTCGGGTGCAAGCTGGGGGCAAAGGGGCAATTCTGCCGCCACCGCCTTAAGACAGGCCTCGTTGTAGGATTTAAGCTGAACTACGCCCATTCCCTCAACGATAAGCTGTGCCGTTTCGGTATCGATGGCAGGCTGTGAGAGCAGGGTCAGGCGCACCGCTTCCTTACGAAGCTCGTCGCGGTATACGGCACCTTCCTCTGCCCTGCTCTGCAGCTCGCAGAGCATATCGGCAAGCTGTGCGCCGTCAGCGGCAGGCACCGAGATGTCTCCGCTTCTCAGCGACTTTATGACCTCGTCAACGTCGGCCTTTGACTGAATGTGAAAGGCCTTGGTAACACCTGCGGCCCTCTGCGCAGGGACGGCAACGAAGGACCACTCGTACGCGTCGGTCACATCGGTCAGCACCGCGTGGCATTTGACACGCGCGCCATCCTTATTGTAGTACCTGCCGAGTCGGTGTCCGCAGGCGCCTTTGCGCAGGTCGGTGCCGCATATGGAACAGCTTCTGCCTGCCGTTGCACAGCCGACACTGACCTCCTTTTTGATGCCCGCATCTATCTCGAGCATCAGGTCGCGGTTAGACTCGGTGCGAGGCATATATGCCATCGCCTTGAGGTAATGGTAGGTCTCGCCCTGCGAGGTCTTTTTGTTGCCGTTGGCGACCACCTCGCAGTCAAATATGCGCGCGCACTGGTCCCTGCCGTGCATTGAGTGGTCGAATATGCCCGTTTTGCCCACGTAAAGCTCGGACATAGTTTTCAGAGCGTCGATCGAAAAACGCTCGTTGTC
>JAZTZA010000001.1:0-9856 GCA_045637185.1 Acutalibacteraceae bacterium | reverse complement strand
TCTCCTTTTGCTCACCCTTGATATCCTCGATCTTATCAAGGTGTTCCCTCTCCTTGATCTCAACCAACTTGGATTTAAGCATCTTGAGGGCGACCTCGCGATTTTGATGCTGACTTCTCTCGTTCTGGCAGGCTACGATGATACCGGTCGGCAGATGGGTAATACGGATGGCCGACTCGGTCTTATTAACGTGCTGGCCGCCTGCTCCGCTTGAGCGGTAGGTGTCGACCTTGAGGTCCTCGGGTCTGATGTCAACCTCGACATCGTCGTTGATCTCGGGCATAACCTCGAGGGATGCGAAGGAGGTGTGGCGCCTACCCGACGAGTCAAAGGGCGAAACACGGACAAGGCGGTGAACGCCTGCCTCGCTCTTGAGATAGCCGTAGGCATTTTCGCCTTCAACGACAACAGTGGCACTCTTGAGTCCTGCTTCTTCGCCGTCGAGAAAGTCGATAGTTCTCGCCTTAAAGCCCTTGCGCTCGGCATAGCGCATATACATACGGTGAAGCATCTGCACCCAATCCTGTGCCTCGGTGCCGCCTGCGCCCGCGTGGAAGGTCAGAATGGCATTATTTGCATCGTACTCGCCCGAAAGCAAGGTAGTAAGGCGCAACGCCTCAATCTCCTGAATGACCTCGTTGACATTCTGCACAACCTCGTCAACGAGGGACTCATCATTCTCCTCATCGGCAAGTTCGATAAGGGTCAAAGCGTCGTCAAACTTCTGCTTGAGAGTATCGTAGGTATTTATCTTATTCTTGCCCTGAGAGATGCGCTGTAATATCTTGTGCGAGTTCTCAACGTCGTCCCAGAAATTCGGCTGAGCCGACTGCTCCTCGAGCCGTTCGACCTCAGCCTGAAGCGCCTTTAGGCCGAGCGCATCGGCGAGATCCAAAAGCTCAGGCTTATAGCCCAGAAGCTTCAGTTTCTGCTCCTCAAATTCAAGCATTATTATCTCTCCTTTTCACAAACCAACGCGACCCAACCGCCGCTTGTATATCTGTCACGGATACGCAGTCCGATCTTGCTCAATTTGGCAACGACATCCTGCTCGCGAGTGTCGATGATACCCGAGCAGACAAATACGCCGTCATCCTTGATGAAGGGCAACACGTCGTCACAAAGCATAATGATAACATCGGCAACGATGTTGGCGCAGACGATGTCATACTGCCCCTTTACCGCTTCAACAAGGTCTCCGCAGGTAAATTCACAGCGGTCAGCAAGGCCATTGAGAGAGGCATTCTCCTTGGCCACCTTTACGGCAAGGGGATCGATATCAACGCCGACAGCCTTATCACAACCGAGCAGAAGGGCAGAAATGGCAAGGATACCGCTTCCGCAACCGACGTCGAGAATGGTCTGGCCATCGGCGCATATCCTATCGAGTACGCTCAGGCAGAGGCGGGTGGTGTCGTGGGCTCCCGTTCCGAATGCCGCGCCGGGATCGATGCTCAAAACAGTACGGCCGTCCTTGTTGTCATAACTCTCCCAAGAGGGACAGACGGCAAGGCGGTTTCCAATCTCCAAAGGCTTGAAATATTTTTTCCAATTTTCAGCCCAATCGCTCTCTTTAACATAATTATGCTCGATCGAATGTTCAATTCCCTCAGCAGAATATCTCTCGCTCAGGAAGGCAATCGCTTCAAGCGGATTCTCCTCGGGGTTGATGTAAATATGAACGAAGGCAACCGAGCGGTCCTTGGCGACGAGCTCCTCGTCGATGAGGTCGATGTGGGCAATCTCGAGCGCCATTTCCTCGAGGTCGGTATAGTCCTCGATATAAATGCCGTATGGCACCACCATATTTGCAATATCGGAGGCGCGCTCGGTGTCGGCGCTGTTGACTTTGATTTTAATTTCGGTCCAATCCATTTTATCACCACATAAGAGAAAGGCCCCAATAATCAATATTGCGGCCTTTCGTTATTATTCGTATTAACGGGCAATTACTTGTTGAAGATGCTCATAAGGTCGGTGTAATCGTCCTCATCCTCGTTAGCATTGGTGATAGCATCAAGAAGCTCAGCACCGGAAGTGCTCTTGCCCTTCTTGCCGCCTGCAAAGCCGGTAGCAATAACGGTCATCTTGATCTCGTCTTCCATATTCTCGTCAAGAGAAACACCCCAAATGATGTTGGCATCCTCGTGAGCGGTCTCGGCAACGATGGAGGAAGCGATCTCAACCTCTTCAAGTCCGATATCAACAGAACCGGTGATGTTGATGATGACGCCCTTAGCACCCTTCATATCGGTCTCGATCAGCGGGCTGGTGATAGCGGCACGAGCGGCAATCTCAGCCTTCTCGCGACCGGTAGCGGTACCAACGCCCATATGAGCATAGCCGCTGTCCTTGATGATAGCGGTAACGTCGGCAAAGTCGAGGTTGACCATCTGCGGAATCTTAATAAGGTCGGAAACGCTCTGTACGCCCTGACGGAGAACGTCGTCGGCGATGATGAAGGCGTTGCGCAGGGTGATCTTCTCCTCGGAGACCAGCTTAAGTCTCTCGTTGGGAATAACGATAAGGCTGTCAACGCTCTCGCTGAGGGCGGCAATACCCTTCTCAGCGGAGTTCATACGCATCTTGCCCTCGAAGGCAAACGGCTTGGTAACGATACCAACGGTAAGAATTCCAAGCTCCTTAGCAATCTGTGCAACGATGGGAGCCGCACCTGTACCGGTGCCGCCGCCCATACCGGCGGTAATGAAAACCATATCGGTGCCACGAAGAGCGGCAGCGATCTCGTCACGGGACTCCTCAGCGGCACGGCTACCTACCTCGGGGTTGGCGCCTGCACCCTGTCCGTTGGTGGCCTTCTGGCCGATCTGAATCTTGTTGTCAGCCTTGGAAAGCAGAAGAGCGGTAGCATCGGTATTGATGGCTACGAATTCAACACTGCTGATTCCGGCATCGACCATGCGGTTAACAGCGTTTCCGCCGCCGCCACCGACTCCGACAACCTTGATCTGAACTACGTCCTGCAATTCATTTGCAACTTCAAAAGGCATATTTTTTTCCTCCCTTTATGTATCTGAACAATTATTTTAACCCTTTAATAACACGATATAGATGAAATTTAGTCATAATACACCATCTTCATCTTACATCTATACCATAATATCACGCTTTATATAAAATTTCAATAGATTATTGATAAATTTTTTTAATTCTTTGCGCTAAATTTACCTTTTTATTCCTGATTCGACGGCTGTGATGAAGTCGGTGCCGAAGAGGTCGGTTCAACCGATGATGTGGCCTTCTCAAAATAGCCGTCCTCATACTGCAGACGAATTGTTCCCATCGCCTTATTGTTGTAATCGGCATCGACCGATTTTATGATCTGGACCGCCTTTTTCATCTTCTTTTGCAGGTCCTCCATCGACCCGAATTCAAGATTCAGGCGGTTGTCATAGACCATCGTTATCTTGCTAGTATCGGTGATGTCGATCTCGGTGATCTTGGTCAGCGAGTTTTCCTTCAAAGCAGAGGTTATCTTTGTAAAAGTCTCCTCTTTTTCTCCGATCGAGAAGGGCTTGCCGATCTCATATTCCTCAATGTCACATTTGACGAGAGCGATATTTTTTGGCAACTTATCAACCGAGTCAAGCGCCTTATCCTTCCCGACAAGCAGGTACTTGCTGTCAATTTTGAAGGCATATTCGGGGGCTATCTCCTTTACGTTGATAACCAGCTTGTCGGGAAGATTTCTTTCCAACGTGACGCTTGCAAGGTAAGGCAGCTCCTCAGTCAGTTCATCTTCGATCTTTCCATCGGCAAGCAGGAACATATTGTCCCCCACCTTTATGCCGCTTTCCTTGATGATCTCCTCGGACGAATATCGTGTATCTCCCTTGACCTTAATATCCGCAACGTTAAAAAACACCGTCAAGGACAGGCCAACCAAAACTGCAACGCTGATCAAGAGAAAGACCGCTAACACGATCTTGCCGCGATTTCTGCGCTTTTTACGACGTTTTACGGTTGATTTTTTCCTTGCAGGCATTTTTCATTCTCCCTTTTTATATTTGCTCCGAGCGAGGTAAGCACCTGCTCGATGTTTTCGTATCCCCTGTCGATATGGCAGACCTGCGATATCACCGATCTGCCCTCTGCCACCAAGGCGGCCAATACGAGTGCCGCACCGCCGCGCAGGTCGGTCGCATCAACGTCGGCTGAGGTTAGCCGAGGCACTCCCTCGACCACCGCCACCCTGTCGATGACCTTGATGTTTGCGCCCATTTTAAGCAGTCCCTCGACATACTTATAGCGGTTGCTGAATATATTTTCAACGAAAAGCGAGGTGCCGTGCGCCTTGGTTACCGCGGCAAGCAGTATAGGCTGGGCATCGGTCGGAAAGCCAGGATATTCCTTTGTGCTGACGTCCTTGATGCGATGCAGAATCCCGTTTGAGCGGACGGTGATCGACCCGTCCTTGCCACAGACGTCGCAACCCATTTCCTCAAATCGAGGCAAGACCGACACGAGATGCTCCTCGTTGATGTTGTTGATTTTTACCGTTCCGCCGCACAGGGCAGTTGCGCACATATAGGTGATGCCTGCAATTCGGTCGGGTATCACGGTATGCTCGCATCCGTGAAGACTCGGCACTCCGTCAATAGTAATGACTGTACTTGAGTCGCCCGTTATTTTAGCACCCATTGACCTTAAAAAGTCGGCAAGGTCAGATATCTCGGGCTCCTTTGCAGCGTTTCGAATGACCGTCGTGCCCTTTGCAGTGCTTGCGGCTATCATTATGTTTTCGGTGGCGCCGACACTTGCTATCGGCAGGTCGATAACACAGCCGCAAAGCCCGTTTGGTGCGTGGCAATAGATATGTCCGTGCGCTTCGCTTATTTCGGCGCCCATACGCCTGAAGGCGTCAAGGTGCAGGTTTATGGGGCGAAGTCCGAGCTCACAGCCGCCCGGTATAGATATGATCGCCCTCGAAAATCGGGACAACAGCGCTCCCAGAAAGAGCACCGACGAGCGCATACTGCACATCAATCGGTCGTCGATCTCATATCGGTCGGCATTGTCCGCACAGACCGTCATCGTGCCGTCATTATAGTTGCAACTGCATCCGAGGGAGCGCAATATCTCCCCCGATGCGTGAACGTCGGTTAGGTCGGGGCAATTATGTATCACACAGGTGCCCTTACAAAGCAGGCAGGCCGCAAGTATCGGCAAAACGCTGTTTTTGGCACCTTGGAGCGTCATTTCCCCGTTAAGACGGCGACCGCCTTCAATAAATAGCTTTGACATTATGACCACTCCTGCAAGGATGAAATATATTTCACTCTATGCAGGGTGGTGTCCGATTGTCAATTTTGATTGTAAAGGGACATTATCACGTCGTAGATGCGCTTGTTTGTGTCAAGAATGGCCGATTTCCTCGCGTTTTGGGACAACTCAAGCAGTTTTTCGGGATGCTCGAGCAGGTCGCTTACGGTGGAAACGATACTTTCAGCAGTAAGGTCCTTTTCCTCGATGATTCGGGCCGCGTTTTTGTCAACGAGGGTCATCGCGTTGAAATACTGATGGTTTTCTGCGACATTGGGCGACGGGATAAGTACCGACGGCTTTGCCTGTGCCTGAAGCTCGCTGACGGTGATGGCGCCGGAGCGGCATATAACGAGGTCGGCCGCCGCAAGCAGAAGATCCATATTATTGATGTACTCGGTGATGTGCAAATTTTCGGCGTTGGCGTCGACTCCCCTCTCCTTGAGAAGTCGGGGCATCAGCTCGACACCGTACTTGCCTGTCGCGTGGAAATGCTGATATTTACCGCTTTTCCAATGCCACGCCATAACGTCGGCCGCCGATTCGTTTATACGGCGAGCGCCGAGCGATCCGCCAAAGGACAGTATCATCAGGCGGTCATCGAGACCAAGCTCCTTGCGCGCCTTTTCCTTGGTCATATGGATGACCGATTCACGCACTGGGTTGCCTGTGATGATCGGCTCGTTTTTCGAGTTGAAGAATTTTGCCGCCTCGGGCATTGCCAGCATTACCGCATCCATATGGGGCGCAAGCAGTTTGTTGGCCTTGCCTGCGAATGCATTTTGCTCGTGGATGCAACATTTTATGCCGAGCTTTGCCGCCTGTCTTAGTACGGGCCCGCTGACATATCCGCCCGTACCCATTACGACGTCGGGTTTGATCTTAAGCAGCAACTTTTTAGCGTTGGACGAGGCAGACAAAAGCTTGCTTGCTGCAGAAATGTTGCGTTTGATATTGGTAAAATTGAGGGTGCGCTGAAATCCCTCGACATCGATTGTGTGAAATTCGATATCGGCGGCGGGAACAAGTTTTGATTCAAGGCCGCGCTTGGTGCCGATATAGCTGAGTTCCGCTTCGGGATGGCGAGCGCGAATATAATTTGCGACTGCTATCGAAGGGTTGATGTGGCCGGCAGTTCCGCCGCCTGCAAATAATATTTTCATAACAGTCCCCTCTTTATGACTTGGTTAATTTGCTTCCGCGAGAGATCGAAAGGATAATTCCCATCTGTGCAAGAAGCATTATCAAAGCGGTACCGCCGTAGCTGAAGAACGGCAGGCTGATTCCCGTGTTGGGAATGGTGTTGGAAACTACCATAATATTAAGGGCTGCCTGAATACCGACCTGAATGGTAAGTCCGAAGGCCATAAGCGTGCTGAACTGATCCTTTGCACGTGATGCAATGATAAAACCGCGCCAGATAAGCAGGACAAATAGTGCGATTATCAGCATAGCGCCGACAAGGCCGAGCTCTTCACATACGATCGAGAAGATGAAGTCGTTGTGCGGTTCAGGAACCCACAGATACTTCTGTCTCGATTCACCGAGGCCGGCGCCAAAGGCTCCGCCCGAACCGATCGAGAGCAGGGACTGAATGGTCTGCCAGCCTGCACCGGTAGGATCGCTCCACGGGTCTCTCCACACTGCGAAACGGGTTGAGCCGTAGTCAACAACTCCGCTGAGGATCGCACCTGCGGCAAGGGCAACGCCTGCGCCTGCACCCAAAAACACGTAGCGCAGTTTTATACCGCCGACGACCATGAGGGAAATTCCGATGGCGAATATCAGCAGGGTTGCGGACAGGTGGGTTTCGACTACGACCAAGCCGCAGACAAGTGCCAGAAGTCCGCCTAAGAAAACTATGCCGAAGAGAGCACGCTTCATATTCCTGCTGTTGTTGGCGATAAGTTTTGAGAAAAGAAGAATAATAGCGAACTTTGCAATTTCGCTCGGCTGGAAACTGAAGCTACCGATGGCGAGCCAACGCTTGTAGTCGAAGCCCTCCTGCAAGGGCGGGAGTATCAGGACTATGATAAGCATCGCTACCGAGGCAAAATATATTATCCACGCGAACTTTTTGTAAAAGTTGCAATCGACATAGGAAAGGGCGAACATAATCGCAATTCCCACGATCGCAAAGACAAGCTGACGCTTTATAAAGTGGAAGCTGCTGCCGTAGTTTTGCAGAGCGAAGGCATAGCTTGAAGAAAACAGGCAGATCAGGCCGATGGTCATCAAAACGAGCACCAGAATAAGAAAGGTCGGGTCGAGCTTACCCTCTTGATAGATATTGAATTTTGACAATATCGCCTTAATGGGATTAACTCTGCGACGCGGTGCCTTTTCGTTTTCCATTTGGCTCACCTCCCGTTATATGTTCGAATTAAGTGTAGAGATAAAGGATAACTGCAATTATGCATCCGATAAGGGATACAAAGGAGAATACATAGACTATCTTGTTTTCACTCCAGCCTGAAAGTTCGAAGTGATGATGTATCGGGCTCATTTTGAACAGGCGCTTTTTGGTGCGCTTGTAGTAGGCTACCTGAATGGTGACCGACATCGCTTCGATGAAGTAGAGGATACCTGCGAAAATGAGCAGGCAGGGCATCTCGATCATAAAGGAGAGGGCGACGACCATTCCGCCGAGGAACATAGAGCCTGTATCGCCCATAAAGACCTTTGCAGGATGACGGTTCCACAGTAAAAATCCGATGCATCCGCCGAGGAATGCGGCGGCAACCGTGATGTAGACGCAATATTCACTATACCACAAGGGTCTTATCGAAAAAAGCAGAATAAAGGCGCCTGCCACAACCGCTGTAACCGAGGTTGCAAGTCCGTCTACGCCGTCGGTCAGGTTGACCGCGTTGGTAAATCCGTAGATGAAAATGAGTGCGATCGGCCAGAAAAGCAATCCCCATCCGCTTGTGATGTCGATCTTGCCCAAAAATGGCAGACGCGTCGATGTCATACCGCCGAGGTACATCGACCACAGATACGATGCGGAAAGCAGAAGCTGAAACACCGTCTTTTGCTTGGCGGTAAGGCCTAAATTGCGTTTTTTGACCACCTTGATGTAGTCGTCCATAAAGCCGATAAGCGCCATTCCCAAGGCGAGAATGAAGCCTGCGATCAGGGAGACGATTCGCACCTCTTTACCGAGGCAGTAGACGTATTCCTCCTGATTGGCGAGAAAAGCTGTCAGCAGTCCTACCAAGGTGGCGATAACAGTACCGAAGATGAACATTATGCCGCCCATCGTTGGGGTGCCCTGCTTATTCTTGTGCCATTTCGGGCCGATATCCAGTATGGTCTGGCCGAATTTCAGCTTGTGCATAAACGGGATAACGATGTATCCGAGTGTTGCCGTAATTATCAGGGACAGCACTCCTGTTAAGAATGGGATCGCAATTTTCAACCTCTAACACCCCTTAGGAAAGCTCTGCGAGCGCCTCTTGAACTACCTCTCGCTCGTCAAAGTGATTTTTTTCTGTCATTATAATCTGATAGGTTTCGTGGCCCTTGCCCGCAAGGACGATGATGTCGCCCTTCTGCGCGTTTTTAACCGCGTAGTGAATGGCATCCCTGCGATTTTCAATCACGGTATAGGGGGTCTTTGTACCCTTCATTCCCACCAGAATGTCATCGATGATGGCCGACGGGTCTTCGGTACGGGGATTGTCGCTTGTGACGATGCAGTAGTCGGCAAGCTCGGCCGCTATCTTGGCCATTTGCGGACGCTTGGTAGCGTCGCGGTCTCCGCCGCATCCGAAAAGCACTACAAGGCGGTCGGTTTTGATCTCATTGAAGGTCTTAAGCACGTTCTCGAGTCCGTCGGGAGTGTGCGCGTAGTCGATTATAACGGTGAAATCGCGTCCTGTCTCGACCACCTCTGCCCTGCCCTTAACCCCGACCGACTTAGACAGACAGTTGAGGGTGTCCTGAAGGTCGAAGCCGAGGGAAGCAAGACAGCTTGCCGCCGCAAGCGCATTATAGACCGAGAAGCGTCCGGGTGTGCGCACCGACACATCGGTGCCGCGGCCGCCGTTTTCAAGGGTGAAGGAAACGCCGTCGGCTCTGTATTTGAGATCAGTCGCCCTGTATTCAGCAGAAGCATCCTCAACCGCAAAGGTAGACACCGCACAGGGAATGCCGTCGGTCATTTTTTCTGCCCATTTGTCGTCGCTGTTTACTACGGCAACGTCGGTCATATAGAAAAGTTTTTTCTTGGCAAGGACGTAATTCTCCATCGTCAGATGGTAGTCGAGATGATCTTGGGTCAGATTGGTAAAAATACCTGCAGCAAACTTCAGTCCTGCCACCCTCTCCTGCTCAAGAGCATGAGAAGAGACCTCCATAACCGCATACTCACAGCCTGCATCCACCATCTCGCGAAACACGCGATGAAGCTCGTGGGCATCGGGAGTGGTGTTTTCGGTGGGAACTATCCTGTCACAGATCATATTGTGAATGGTGCCGATAAGTCCGACCTTTTTGCCGAACTGCTCAAGGACGTTCTTTATCAGGCAGGTCGTAGTGGTCTTTCCGTTAGTACCCGTGACACCGATCA